>JADFRV010000082.1 GCA_022561095.1 Chloroflexota bacterium
TCGGAGTCGGCGTCGGCGTCGGTCCAGGCGTCGGCGTAGGGGCAGGTACCGGCGTGGGGGTGGACGCCCGGGTTGCCGACGGCCACAGCGTGGGTCCAGGCATCTGCTGAGGCGCAAGCGGCGTTGCCGTCGGCGATGGTTCCGCGGTAGCCAGCGTGGAACCGGGAGTCACGTCACCGGGCGGATGGCCTGGGCCCGTATCGCCTTGGAGGGCTCTATCGATCCCTGGCAGAACATAGTCGAAGTCGCCGCCGTCTGGGGATTCGGCTCCCCGAACGTCAGGGCCGACCCCGTTGCCCCAAAGAATAGTGAGGGCTATCCCTATGGGGAGCAGCAGTTTCAAGATCACCGCCAACATTCACCCTCACGTTGCCTGGCATGCCTCCCACCAAATAGTCGACGCGCTAGCGGGCAAGACCGTTGCAAGCTCCTGCCGATCCGGCTCTCCCCCGGCAGCGATGCGCCCGATCTCCGTCCTTACGGGGCGACACTGCACGTCTCGGACGCCGGCGCCGCGCTGTTTGCGGCGATTGGAGCGATGGCGGGCGAGTGAGTAACCAGCGCTTCAAGGACGCGACCGGCCGGCGTCCGGCCTTCTAAGCTACGGGAGCACTGCGAATTGATCGGTGGCACGGATCAACTCTTGGCTGAGACTCGGGTTGGCCGAATGGCCCGCGTCGTCAACGATCACGAGCTCGGCGCGTGGCCACACGCGGTTGAGCTGCCACGCGTTGGCGATGGGTGCTTGAAGATCAAAGCGTCCGTTCACCAAGATGCCGGGGATGTCGGCCAGCGAGTCGGCGTCGCGGAGTAAGCTCCCATCCTCCAACCACGCATTGTGCCGGACGTAGTGGGTCACGATGCGCGCAAAGGCCAGCGCATAAGAGGGATCGGTGAATCTCTCGGCCAGTCCAGTTGTCGGAGGCCACGCGGGTGTCGCGGACTCCCACATGCACCAGGCTTCGGCGGCCCGCTGACGGACCGTGGGGTCGGGATCGTGCAGCAGTCGGTGGTATGCCTCGACGATATCGCCGTCTTGTTCGGCGACCGGTACGCCCGCCCGGAGACGGTCCCATTGCTCGGGGAAAAAGACTGCTAGGCCGCCACGGAATGTCCAGTCAAACTCGCTGTGGCGTCCGGTCGTAACACCAAACAAGATCATCTCACTGACCCGATCCGGGTGGGTTTCGGCATAGGCTAGCGCCAACGTGCTGCCCCAAGATCCGCCGAACACCAACCATCGGTTGAATTCCAGGTGTTGACGCAGCCGTTCGATGTCCGCGATCAGGTTTGCGGTGTTGTTGCTCGTCAGGTCCGCATCAAGTGCGCTTGCGTGTGGCGTGCTCCGGCCACAGCCGCGCTGATCGAACAGAACGATGCGATAGACGGTGGGATCGAACAGCCTGCGGTGCCACTCCGTGCATCCCGAACCGGGGCCTCCGTGCAAGACGACGGCCGGCTTGCCACGCGGGTTGCCGCATGTCTCCCAGTAGACCAGATTGCCGTCACCTACCTCCAACATCCCATGCTCGTGCGGTTCGATCTCTGGATACAAATCGGTCATACCCAATGGCCCCAGACTTCCCATATCTGATCTGCGAAAACGTCCTGACATCGTACGTCAGGCTCGCGTTGTGCGGGCTCTCCTACTGAGCGCTGTGAGAGCCTCTTAGCTTCAGCAGCCAGTACTCCAGGCTGTCCGCCAGCGCCAGCCAGGACGCCTCGATTATGTCCGTCGAGGAGCCCACCGTGGTCCAGCTCTGCTCCCCGTCCGTGGACTCGATCAGAACCCGCACGTTGGCGCCGGTCCCGGCCGCCGAGTCGATGATGCGCACCTTGTAGTCGACCAGCTTGATCACGCCGATGCTGGGAAAGTGCTGGATGAGCGCCTTGCGGACGGCGGCGTCCAGGGCGTTCACGGGGCCGTTCCCCTCCGCGGCGGTGTGGTACACCTGGTCGTCCACCCGTACCTTCACCATCGCCTCGGACTGCATCTCGCGGCCGGACTCTCCCGGCTCGTGGTGACGCCGCTCCACCACCATGAAGTCCACCAGCTCGAACGGCTCCGCGTAGCCCGGACGGCTGCGCCGCACCAGCAGCTCGAACGACGCCTCCGCCCCCTCGTACTGGTAGCCGCGGCTCTCCATCAGCTTCACCTGCTCCAGCAGGCGGCGCGCCTCATCGCCCTCCAGCGGAATATCTAGCCCCTGCTCCCGCATCTTCTCAAGGATGTTCCGCCGGCCCGCCAGCTCCGAGACCAGGATGCGGGTGTCGTTCCCCACAACAGCGGGGTCGACGTGCTGGTACGACCAGTCCTCCTTCAGCACCGCCGCCACGTGCAGCCCCGCCTTGTGCGCGAACGCGGCCGAGCCCACGTACGGCTGTCGCGGGCTGGGCGGCAGGTTGGCGATCTCGCTGATGTAGCGTGAGACCTCGGTGAGGTGGGCGAGTTGCTCGTCGGAGATAGAGTCCAGCCCCATCTTCAGCTTCAGATCGGCGATAATGCTGAACATGTTCGCGTTCCCGCACATGTCACCGTACCCGTTCGCCGCCGCCTGGACGTGGGTGGCGCCCGCCTCGATGCCGGCCAGGCTGTTGGCGACCGCGACATCAGCGCCGTTGTGAGCGTGAATCCCTACAGCGCAGTCCACCTCCTCCACCACCAGACGCACCAGCTCCGCGACCGTAGAAGTGATAGTGCCGCCGTTGGTGTCGCACAGGACCACGCAGTCCACCCCGGCGCCGGCCGCCGTCTTCAGGCACTGCAGGGCGTACTTACGGTCGGAGACGAAGCCGTCGAAGAAGTGCTCGGCGTCGAAAAACACCTGCAGCCCCTGCGACTTCAAGTAGCGTACAGAGTCGGCGATCATCGCCAGGTTCTCCTCGGTAGTCGTCTCCAGGATGCGCGTCACCTGCCGGTCGTGCGCCTTGCCGACGATAGTGACGACGGAGGTGCCGGCGTCCACCAGCGCCCGCAGGTTGAGGTCCGTCTCCGCGTTTGAGCCAGCGCGACGCGTGGAGCCGAACGCCGCCAGCTTGGCGTTCCTGAGGGTGAGCGACCGCGCCTGGGCGAAGAACTCGGCGTCCTTCGGGTTGGAGCCGGGCCAGCCGCCCTCGATGTAGTGCACGCCCAGCTCGTCCAGCTTGCGGGCGATCTTCAGCTTGTCCGCCACAGACAGGGATATCCCCTCCATCTGGGTGCCGTCGCGGAGAGTGGTGTCGTACAGCTCGATGGGAGCAGCCATTGCGAGGCTAGTTTAGCCGAACAACAAATGTAGAGGAAGGCTTTGGCCTTCCTCTACTCCCGCCCCCGCACGGCGAACAGCCGCTGCGGCTCCGCGATCCCCTTGAGCGTCTGCTCGCCCCGATCCTCGAAGCCCACGCCCGCCGCGGCTCCATAGCGGCCCTATCCTACACCATCCGTCAACAATTCTGGCTAGTCGGCCTCGGACCGGACGAATCGATCGATCTCATCCAGCGCCCGCTCGATGTCGTCGGGCTCGTTATACAGGTGCGGAGAGAATCGCAGGACGTCTCGTCTGGCGGAAACGACCACCTGCCGCGAACTGAGATGGCGGGCGATCTCCTTCGGATCGGCGCCGGGGAACCGTGCCGCCACGATGGAGGTGCGCTCCTTCTCGTCCTGAGGCGAGACGACCTCGGCGTTCCGTTCCCGTAGACCCTCGATTAGCAGGTCGGCCAGGCGCTTGTTCCGCTCGAATATCCGGTCGATACCGATCCCCAGCAGGTACTCGATAGCCGCCGTCAGGCCCAACGCACAGCCGTAGGCCATGGTGCTGAACTCGAAGCGCCTCGCCGTCTCAGCGTACTCGACCCGGTCCGCCTTCAGATTCCACATCTCCCTGTGGCTGCGAAAGCCGACTAGCCCGGGGTCAAGCTTGCCCTGCAAATGGGGCGCGAGGTACAACACCGCCACGCCGAACGGCCCGCACAGCCACTTGTAGGAAGCGGCTACCAGGGCATCCACTCCCGACGCAGCGACATCGATGGGGACGGCGCCGGCTGACTGCGATGCGTCAACGACAAGCAGCGCGCCATGCTTGTGAGCAGCCTCCGCCAGTTTCGCCACGTCATAGAGCTGTCCCGTGCTGTACTCAACATCAGAGATGCAGACCACGGCCGTGTTGCTGTCGATAAGTCGAATCAGATCGTCGGGGCTGACGTAACCGTTCCTCGCCTCGGCTAACCTGACCTCGAAGCCTGTGCTACGAGCCACGCGCGCCCAGGGGTAGATCGTGCTCGGAAACGTGATCTCCGTTCCCACCACGTTGGCCTCGGGACCGGGAGCGACAGCCCAGGCGAGCGAAGCCAGTAGCTCCGTTGCGCTGGAGCCCACCGAGATGTCGTCAGGGCGGGCGTTGAACAGCCGCGCCGCCGCTACGTGAAGGCCCTCGAAGACCGATTCCTCGGCGGCCTCATCGAACGTCAGAGTACCGTTCTCAGTCAGGTCTTTGAACCAGTCGGTCGTTGACGCTTCTGCGCCCCTGTACATCAGGCAGACGGAGGCGGTGTTGAGGTACGCGCTCTTGCGACTCGCCGGGAAATCGCCGGCATCAACGATCGGTTCCAATTCGCCCCCTTCTAGGTCGCGAACCCGTCCTCGCCCGCGCCTTCACATCTTACATCGCCAGGACGGAAGAGAGAGGCGCAACCTCAAGCACGACCCCACCGTCTCGCGCCTGCAACACCACTGCTATAATGTCGTCATCCCACACGAAGATGGACGATAAAACCGTAACCGCAGTCCTCCTCCTCTCCTGCCCCGACCAGAAGGGGCTGGTCGCCTCCGTCTCCGACTTCCTCTACCGCAACGACGGCAACATCATCCACGCCGACCAGCACACGGACGCCGAACAGGGACTCTTCCTCCAGCGCGTGGAGTGGGAGCTCGCCGGATTCCGCGTCCCCCGCGAGGAGATCGCCGAGGCGTTCCGCCCCATCGCCGAGCGGTTCGGCATGACCTGGAGCCTTCACTTCTCCGATTACCTGCCGCGCATCGCCGTCTTCGTCTCCCAACAGGCCCACTGCATGTACGACCTGCTCGCCCGCCAGCGCATGGGCGAGTTCCGCGCGGAGCTGCCGCTGCTGATCAGCAACCACCCCGACCTGCGCTCGGTCGCCGCCGGCTTCGGCGCCCATTATCACCACTTCCCGATCACCCCTGACACGAAAGCCGACCAGGAGCAGGCGATCATCGAGACGCTGGAGGTGCAGCGCATCGACCTCATCGTCCTCGCCCGCTACATGCAGATCCTCAGCGGCGAGTTCGTCGCCCGCTACCCCAACCGGATCATCAACATCCACCACTCGTTCCTGCCCGCCTTCGCCGGCGCGCGCCCCTACCATCAGGCGTACGAGCGCGGCGTCAAGGTGATCGGCGCCACCGCCCACTACGTCACCGCGGAGCTGGACCAGGGGCCGATCATAGATCAGGACGTCGTGCGGGCCAGCCATCGCGACTCCGTCGCCGACCTGGTGCGCAAGGGGAAGGACCTGGAGAAGGTGGTGCTGGCGCGCGCGGTTGACCTCCACCTGCGCAACCGCATCGTCGTCTACGGCAACAAGACCGTGGTGTTCGACTAGGGAGGGCTAGGAGGACTCCTCGCTCTCCTCCTGACGCTCCCCAGAGCTCTCCTGCTGCTCCTGAACCGGGCTCTCCCCCGTGGCCCCCTCCAGCTTCTCCTTAATCCGGCCCAGCCCTTCCTCCATCGCCTTCCGGGTGGACGAGCCGGCAGTCAAGCTGATGAACGACCCCATCAGCCCGCTCGGCGGCTCAAACCGCTCGATGAGCAGCGTGCCGCCCTCCTGGGGCGACAGCTCGAACGACCAACCGAACTTCATCCCCATCGCACCCGTCGTTCGCCAGCCGAACCCATCGTTCGGCTTGTGCTCGGTCACCTCCACCGTCTCGTTGGCGGTAATACCAAAGTTCTTGCCCTTCGACCGATAGCTGGCGCCAACGCCGACCGGCCCCTCGGAGGTCTTCTCGATCTCCATACAGTGGCTCCACTCCGGGTGCTTCTCCAGGTCAGACAGATACGCGAACACCTCCTCCGGCGCCGCGTTGATCTGGGTTTGGAACTCAATCGTCGCCATGACTCTGCCTCCTTCTAGGGCGATTACCGCCCGAACCGTCCGGTTGCCTGCGCCGGCGTCATTCCACTACCACGTCTACACGCTGGGCCATGTTGTTACCCATGCCCTGGTAGTTCCAACGCTGATCTACGGACTGCACGTTGCCCTCGCTGTCCGTGGCGCGCACGCATAGAGTATACCTGCCCGGCGTCGCCTGCCAATCGAACGACCACCCCCGCCAGGCGTACGGCGACACCTCCTCCCCCGGCTCCGCCTCCGCCCACGACGAACCGCCATCCACGCTCACCTCCACCCGCGAGACGGCCAACCGGCCGGCCCAGGCCCTGCCCCTTAGCCTGACCGGCCCCGCCTCCGCCAGGCGGGTGCGCGTCGCGAAGTCCGGTACCCCGGGTGGGATCATCAGCGCCCGCACCCTGATCAGCGTTACCGGCTCGCCGGGGTCGTCCGCCTCTTGCGAGTAGCGATAAGTCTGCGACATCTGATACCCCTGGAACGGCTCCGCCACAGCCTCTACGCCGGCGAGCCATTTTACGCTCGCCATCCCGTACCAGCCGGGCACGATGAGACGTAGCGGATAGCCGTGCTGCGGCTGAAGCGGCTGGCCGTTCATCTCGTAGGCCAGCAACACCTCCTCGCGCCTGGCGTCGGCTGTGCTCAGGCTGCGCTCGTAGGAATGGAGCTCGCCTCCCTGCACTCCCCGATCGAGGCCGCTGAAGACGATCTCGATCGCCTCCTCGCTGACGCCGGCCTCCTCCAGCAGCCCTCGCAGCGGTGTGCCCGTCCACTCCGCGGTCCCAATCGCCTCCAGCAGCCATGGCTGGCTGATAGGTCGAGGAGAGAGAAGCGCCCGCCCGTTCCCCGCGCACTCCATCGTTACCACAGTAGTAACCGCCGGTCGCGCCTTGATCTCGTCCAGCGTAAGGCTCATCGGCTTGGAGACCAGCCCTCCCACCTTCAGCCGCCAGCCCTTGGCATCCACCTCCGGGATGTCGAAGTGGACGAGGAGGAAGTGCATGCCCGTGGGCGTGATCGGGTAGCGGAGCCCCTCCAGCGGCATGCCCCCGTTACGCAGGGCGAGCTGGACCTCCTCCTTGTGGAAGCTATCTCCCGGCTCTAGCTCCTTACCGTCGCCGACCGCTGGAAATCGGTCGCCTAAATCACGTTCGCTCATGACTCTCTACCCACATCTCCAGAAACTTCTTACTCCGACTCGCCTCCCTTGGCCGTCGCTGCGACATCAGCCACCCTTCGGTAGACCCATAAACCTGGCGACGAGCCAGTCTTGCATCCTGTCCGGCAGCACCTTGGCCAGAGCGGCCCTGATCTGGGCATCGCGGCCAACCAGATAGCGCGTCTTCGGCCGCTCTGCCGTCAAAGCGTGAGTCACCGCTTTCGCCACGGATGCGGGAGGGATAGCACGGCGGGCGGACTCGTTCGTGGCCTTGCGAAGCGCCGCCATCGCGGGATCGTATAGGTCGTGTGCCTCCTTTGGCAGCTTCTTCTCGAGATCATCCGCTGTGGCGGTGCCTTTGTCCCAGATGGGGGTGGCGATGCTTCCGGGCTCCACTATCGACACCGAGATTCCCCAAGGCCGCAGTTCCATTCGAAGCGCATCGGTGAACGCCTCCATGGCGAACTTGGACGCTGCATAGGCGCCGACGAAGGGCGTTACCGAGCGCCCAGCGATGGAACCTATGTTGACGATTCGCCCTCTGCATTTTCGCAGGAGTGGAAGGAACGCCTGGGTGACGGCTATCTGCCCAATCGAGTTCACTTCCATCTGATGCCGGAGATCGCCAAGGGGCATGAACTCCAGCGGGCCGGGAACGGCGATGCCGGCGTTGTTAACCAGTCCCGCCAGACCTTCGTCGCCGACGGCCTTGGCCACAGTGTCTGCAGCGGAGGCGATGGAGGTCTCGTCGGTCACATCGATAAGGACAGGCGTGAGACGTTCAGAAGCCGTTTCCACCAGCGCCCCACCATCCGCATCCTTGCGCACCCCGGCAAAGACCTGGAACCCCAGCCTGTCCAAGCGCATCGCACACGCCTTGCCGATGCCCGTGGATGCTCCCGTGATCATCACTGCCCCTCTATCCCGCGTTTGACTTGCCATGGCACCTCCTATCGATAGGTATCCTGCATCTTCGTGAGCGCTACCCCTCCTCCCGCCAGCGCACCTCGTACAGCCGCACCGGGTCCTCGAACCCCCGCAGCGCCGTCTCACCTCGGTCCTCGAACGGGAACAGCTTGCCGATGCAGAGCTCTCGTATCACATTCGAGACCAGGATCCGGCCTGGGTCGGCGTTTCTACAGATGCGGGCCGCCAGTTGGACGGCGGCACCGAACAGGTCACGGTGCTGCTGCACCGGTTCGCCAGCGCTCAAGCCAATGCGAACGCGGATAGGGACGTCGGCATTCTCCTCGTTATAGGCGGCGAATGCCCGCTGGGTGGCGATGGCGGACTCGACGGCGCCTGAGACGGAGGCGAAGCAGGCCATGATACCGTCGCCCATATGCTTGACTTCACGACCGCCGTAGACCTTCAATGCGTCGCGAATGATGGCGTCGTGGGCACGGAGAAGCTCCATCGCCCCGGCGTCGCCCAGGCGCTGGGTGGTAGCAGTCGAACCCTCCATGTCAGTGAACAGGATCGTGCGAAAAGCGGTATCTTCGGTCGGCTGACTGCCTGCCGCAGACGACTCGGCCGCCGCTGGGGCATCCTCGATCTTGCCCAGAAAACCCTCTACGACCCTCGCCTCGACTTCGATAATCTCGTCTGCAATGAGGCCATGAGCCTCACGGTGCACCCTGACAGCCGCGTTCACGCTTGGCGCCTCTACCAAGCAAAAGAGTTTGCCGACCGCTTCATTGAACCAGTACGTCAGGTACTTGACACCGTACTTCTCTTGAACCTCCTCATCTTTCATATGGGCCGCCGCGACATCTTCCGCAGTCACCCCCTGCCCTTCGATCTTGTGAAGGTCCATATAGAGTGCCATCTAACTGCTACTCCTCTCGCCAGTTCACGCTTCGATGCTGCGTTGTAGACGAATGATCTGCGGCTCCATCACTCGCCCTCCCGCCA
>JADFRV010000083.1 GCA_022561095.1 Chloroflexota bacterium
CGCTCTTCCTCAACCTGAGGCTCCTTCACACCTCCCTTGGAGCGGCCGAAACCGCGTACGCGGCGGCCCGGCAGGACCGACCTCGCCGCCAGCTCTATGAACGCCCCCGGCTTGTTCATCGCCTCCAGGATGGCCGACCCCTCGAAGCCGCAGTGCATCATGCAGGTGTCACAGCGGGGGTCTTTGCCCAGGCCGTAAGCATCCCACTGGACGGTGGTCATCAGCTCCTCGTAGGTCTTGGCGTGCCCATCAGCGATGAGGTAGCAGGGCTTGCGCCAGCCGGCCGGCGTGTAGGTGGGTGTCGTCCACTGGGTGCAGGAGTAATCGCGCTTTCCCTGGAGGAAGTCCAGGTACAGGGGGTTGTTATAGAAGCGTATCCCATCCTTGCAACCCTCGAATATGCGGCGGAAGAAGCTCTGCGCCTCCTCTCGCTGCATGAAGATGTCGTGGTGCGCTACCTCCTTGTACTGGAACCCCGGCGAAACCATCATCCCCTCGACACCCATATCGTTAAGCATAGCGAACAGCTGGTGGTACTCCTCCGGTCGGTTGCCGCTAAACAGCGTGGTGTTCGTGCAGACCCGGTAGCCCCTCGCGCGGGCCTCCTTGATCGCCTTGATCGCCACGTCGTACACACCTTTTCGCTCCACCGCGATGTCGTGCGTCTCCCTCAGCCCATCCAGGTGCACCACCAACGAGAAGTAGGGTGACGGCGGGATGACCTTCATCCCTTTCTTGAACAGCAGAGCGTTGGTGCACAGGTAGACGAACCGCTTCTGCTTGATGATCCCGGCCACGATCTCCCCGATCTGAGGGTGCATCAGCGGCTCCCCGCCGGCGATGGATACGACAGGTGGGTCGCACTCCTCCACCGCCCGCATGCAGTCCTCTAGCGTGAGTTGCTGATCGATGATCGGCTTGTACTCACGGATGCGGCCGCAGCCGGTGCAAGTAAGGTTGCAGTCCTCCAGCGGCTCCAGGATCATCGTCAAAGGGAAGTACTTGCGGCCCCGTAGACGCTGTTTGAACAGATACCATCCAAGCTTCAGAGACAGCCAGAGAGGTTGCCCAGCCATAATAGTTCCTTCCTAGGGATCAGTAATCCCGCTCCAGGATAAAGTCAGCGACCTGCCGCAGCTCCGCGGCGGGTCCCTTGCTTAAGCCAGCATGCTCCAACTCCGGCAACGCCCGCTCCCTGTATTCCTCAGCCATCATGCGACAGTACGCCTGCGCCCCCACCGAATCCAGCGCTGAGAGCACCGTGGATACGTCCGAATCGCTCAGGCGCGGCTGGGAGTAGACCCGCCGCAGCTCCTCGGCTATCGCGCCTTCCGCCCGCGCCAGCGCGTACACAACTGGAAGCGACTTCTTGCGATTGCGGATGTCCGCCGCGGGCTGCTTTCCCGTCCGGTTCTCCGCTCCCCACACGCCTAACATGTCATCACGGATCTGGAACGCCACGCCCAGCCAGCGGCCGCAGCGCCCCAGCGCCTCCGCCACCGCGAGGTCGTCAGCGCCGACCAGGCCGCCCAGCCGCAGGGCGCAGTCGAACAGGGCGCCGGTCTTCTTCTCGACCATCTCCAGGTAGGCGTCCTCGCCCACGTCAAGACGCTCCTCGAAGCTGATGTCCAGGGCCTGGCCCTCCACGATCTCCAGCGTGCACTCGTCCAGGACGCGGACAGCCTCCACAACCCGCTCCGCCGGGACGCTTTCGGAGCCGAGCTTCAGCACCGCCAGGCGGCCCAGGGTCAGCAGGGCGTCGCCGGCGTTGATCGCTTGGGCCTCACCCCAGACGCTCCACACCGTGGGGCGATGCCTACGCTCCGGGTCGCGGTCCTGGATGTCATCGTGCACCAGCGAGAAGTTGTGCACCAGTTCCAGCCCGGCGGCGGCGGGAAGAGCCGCGCGCCACTCACCTCCGGCGGCCTCACAGGCCAGCAGGCAGAGGGTGGGCCGCAACGCCTTGCCGCCCTCGGAGCGCAGAGGGCGTCCGTCGGCGTCCTCCCACCCCAGGTGATAGCGCAGCATACGGTGCAGCTCCTCCGGATGGCTTCCCGAGGGCAGGCCGTCGCTCAGCAGGGAACGCAGCCGCTCGTCCAGCACCCCCCGGTAGCGACCGAAGGCAGGCGGCAGATCCACCGCTACTCGCCCATGAGCTGCACCACCACCTCGCGCTCGCGGCCGTGATCCAGCTCAATCAGGAAGATCCGCTGCCACTGGCCAACGATCAGCTTGCCGTCCACCACAGGGACGGCTTCGCTGGCGCCGAGCAGCAGGTGCTGGCAGTGGGAGTGCCCGTTGGGACGCTCGCCGTTGTCGGAGAAGGCGTGGGCGAACTCGTTATGCTTGTATTCAGCCTTACAGGGAGCGATCTGCTCCAGCATCCGCTCCATATCCGCCAGGAGCGCAGGCTCGTTCTCGTTAATCCGGATAGCGGCGGTGGTGTGCCTGGAGAAGACGACCACGAAGCCGTTGGAGACGCCTGATTCACGGGCCGCCTCTTCGATCCGCTCCGTTATGTCGATGAACTGCGGCCCCTTCTCGGTCCGGATGTTGAAGGTCTGCGAGAGGAACTTCATTGCGGGTTTCCTCCTTCTCAGGCGTCCATTAGATTGGACGGGGCGAAACGTCGTGCCCTCTGCTCTTTCGCATGGAGCTTCTCAGCCAGTTTCTCCAACCGCGCCACCACCTCGTCTATCGATTGATCAGGCGTAGAAGCGCCCGCTGTCACACCCACGGTCTCCTTACCCTCCAGCCATTCCGGTTCTATTTCACGGGCCCGCTCGATCTGCTGCGTCTCGACGCCGCTGTCGGCGCAGGTTTGGGCCAGCTTACGCGTGTTGGCGCTCCCGCGGCCGCCCACCACTATTACGAGATCGCATTCCGCCGCCAGCTCGTGGGCCGCGTGGTAGCGCTCATCGGTCTCCGGGCAAGTGGTGTTCACGATCCGTAGCTCATTGATGCGACCGATGTTGTGGCCGACAAAGCGACCCACGAACTCCGCGAACGACTGCTCGCTCTTCGTGGTCTGGGCCAAAAGCGCTAGCTTACGGTGAGGTATATCGATCTCCGCCTCCGGGTCCAGGATCGCCGTGCCTTTCCCCTCCGTCCACGCCAGCACACCCCTAACCTCAGGATGGTCCTCTTCGCCGTAGATTATCACCCTGAACCCGTCGGCGCATAGGCCCTGAGCGGCCTTCTGTGACTTTCTGACGATGGGGCAGGTAGTGTCAACGACGTCCAGCCCGCGCTCCTCCGCCTCCCCCGCGATCTCCGGCCCTCGCCCGTGCGCAGTCACAGCAACCGTGCCGCTCTCTACTTCCTCCAGCCCTCCAACCACCCGCACCCCCTTCGCCGTCAGCCCATCTACGACCACCGGGTTGTGCACTATCGAGCCCAGGCTATCGATGGGCCCTCGCTCTTCGGCGACCTCCGCTACCATGTCGATGGCGCGGCGAACGCCGAAGCAGAATCCCAGCGCCTTCGCTCTCACTATCCTCATTCCGGCTCCTCTGACGATAACGGATAACGACTTCGCATGACCACGGTCTCTAGATCGCGCGCACCACCTCCTTTCCGGCGGCTGCTCGCCCCGCCGCCACCAGCACCTCCCGCGCCGCCATCAGGCCGCTGCGTACGGCGCTCTCCATGGTTGCCGGCCAGCCTGTGTCCGTCCAATCCCCGGCCAGGAACAGATTGCCTACAGGCGTCCGCTGGCTGGGCCGGAGCCGTGAGACGCCCGGATGAGCTGCGAACGTGGCGTCCCGCTGCTTCACCACCAGCCCCCGCTTGAGCTCCGCCGTCCGCGCCGCCGGGAACAGGGACTGCACCTCGCGAACGAACAGCCCGATGATCTCTTGCGCGGGCATCTCCGCGAACTCCCGGGCGCCGCTCAGTGAGATATCCAGGTACTGGCCGTCACTCTCCTGCCCCCATAACTTCGACTTGTTGAACACCCACTGTAGAGGCGTGTTCAGGAAGGCCGCGAACTCCATGTCAGTCACCTGGCGGTCGTACCACAGGTGCACGTTGACGATGGGCGAGGTGTCCATGTGCCCGATCCGCCCGAAGAACGGCTCCTCTCGCAGCGGTTTCGGCAGCAGCATCAGCAGAGACCGATGATCCAGAGCCATCACGATGAACTGCGCATCCTCAACCGGCCCGCTGATCGCCGCGCGTCCGTCCTCCACCCGCATCCCGGAGATGCTCCGTCCCAACCTCACCTCTCCCCCACGGGACTCGATGTACTCCCGCGCCGCCTCCGCCAGCAGCGCCGACAGCCCAACCCTGGCCCAGCCCACGTTGGCGCCGTTCCGGTCGCGCAGGAACCCTTCCTGGAACACCATCAGCGCCAGGTCAGCGCTGACCGTAGTGACGTCTCCGTTCAGCGTCGGCAGCACGATCAGGTTCCAGAAGCCGCGGATGGCGTTCTCCGTCTGACCGTGGGCGCGGAGCCAATCGGCGAAGGTGACGCCGTCCAGGCCCCGGCGGGCCGCCCGGTCCAGGGAGCGTATCCGCGTCATAGCGTAGGCCGCGCGCACCTTCTCCGCCGGCGAGAGCGAGCGGAACCGCAACAGCGAAGGGAGGAGATGCAGCGGCGGCGGCAGCGCCCCGCTCTGCAGCACGCTCTCTCCCCACACCTTATCGATTACCCGCACCCGCATCCGCTTCTGAAGGTACGCCTTCTGCCATACACCCAGCCGCTTCAGGAGCCCGATGTATTCCGTGCAGCAGCCCAAGAACACGTGCTGCCCGTTGTCCACTTCCACGCCGGACCGCTTATCGACGTAGGAGTAGGCGCGTCCTCCCAAGAAGGGCCGTTTCTCCGCCAGCGTCACCTTGAGCCCGGCGTCGGCCAGTTCGCAGGCGGCGGTGATACCGGCCAGGCCGGCGCCGGCCACGAGAACGGACGGCCTCTCGCTCACAGCACCAGGCTCCTCACCAGCTCGCGGCCGGCCAGCGCCAGCTTCTGGCCCGCGCTCAGGCTCAGCCGCCGCCTCAGCACCGTCTCCGGCGCCCGCTCGATATCGTCCAGGATCGTGCTGTATATACCCGCCATGACCCCCACGCACGCCCTGGCCCGCCGCGGCAGGTAAGGGAACAGCCGTCGCCCGCTCTCGTAGTACTCCCGCGCCCTCTTCACCTGGAACGACATTAGCCGGCGGAAGTTGTCCGTTGCTGCGCCCGCCCGCAGATCGTCCTCCGTATAGCCGAAGCGGGCCAGTTCGTCCTGGGGCAGGTAGATGCGGTCCCGCTGCAAGTCCTCCTGGATGTCGCGAAGTATGTTGGTGAGCTGGAGGGCGATGCCCAGGTCCGCCGCGCGCTCGCGCGCCTGCCCGTCGCCGCGATAGCCGAAGACCTCGATGGAGATCAGCCCCACGATGGAGGCCACCTTGTAGCAATAGCGCTTCAGCTCCTCGAAGCCAGCGTATCGCCGCACCGTCAGGTCCGTCTCCACGCCCTCGATGAGCCGGTAGAAGTATTCATGCGGGATGCGGTAACGGTCGATGGCGTCCCTGAGAGCCAGGAGAACCGGGCCCCGGGGACGCCCCTCCAGACACCGGTCCAACGACTCGCGGTAGGCGGCGAGCCTGAGCGACGCCTCCTGAGGCGGCAGGCCGGCGTCCACGATGTCGTCGCACTCACGGGCGAAGGCGTAGGCTGCGTATATGGCGCGCCGCTGCCGGGCCGGCAGCAGCATGAAACCGTAGTAGAAGTTCTTCGCCTCCCGCTTGGTGAGCGCCTGACAGTGGTCGTAGGCGACGGTCAGCTCGTCCTTCACTTCGTCTCCCTCACAGATATCGGGAGGGGCAGGAGCCCCCGCAGCGCCAGCAACGCCTTCCGCGCCCGGGACAGCTTCGGACGCCTGTTCAGAACGTCGTATCCGATGTTCTCGATGGCGTCCAGCACCGCTAGCCCTCCCAGGCTGAACAGCCGCAGGTCAAGCCTGAGGCGGCCGCGCACCCGGGGTATCAGCTCCAGACCGCTACGGAACAGCTCCCGCGTCCTCCGGACCTGGAACGCCATCAAGGCGCGGAGCCGTCCGTCGAAGCGGGCCGCCAGCAGGTCCTCTTCGCCGTAGCCGAAGCGCTCCATCTCCTCCAAAGGGATGTAGATGCGGCCCTTGCCCAGATCGCGGCGCACGTCCTGCCAGAAGTTCGTAAGCTGAAGCGCCGTGCAGGTCGAGTCCGAAAGCCGTTGCCGCTCTTCGTCTCGATACCCGAACAGGTACAGCACCAGGTGGCCCACCGGA
Source organism: Chloroflexota bacterium (assembly GCA_022561095.1). GTDB lineage: Bacteria > Chloroflexota > Dehalococcoidia > SM23-28-2 > RBG-16-64-32 > JADFNQ01. The sequence goes on from JADFRV010000083.1 coordinate 6,254, forward strand.
TTGGCGGAGTTCTGGCAATAGGCCTGCAGATCGGTGAACGTCCGATAGCGGTTGACCCGCTGGTCCATCCGGTTGGCCTCGATCAGCCGCAAGAACGGCTCCGGCGGGATATCGAAGCGGCGGATCGTCTCCTGAAGGGCGACGAAAGCTGGCTGTTGCGCGTCGCCATCGAAGCAGCGCCGCAGCTCCGCCTCCCAGTCGTCCAAGAGCGCCAGGCGGTCGCCCTCGGCCTCGTCCCCCAGGTCATCCACGCCGCGGCAATAGGCGTACACGGCGTGGACGTGGGGGCGCAGGGCGCGTGGAAGCAGCCACGAGGCTACTGTGAAATTCTCGTAGTGGCTCGTTGCGAGGCGTTGGCAGTAAGCGTACGCCTTCGCCAACGAGTAAGCCTTCGCCGGCCCCTCAGCTATCACTGGCCTCCTCCCTCGCTACAGGGGTACGGGTGCGCGTGCCACCAGTGGCTACCCTATGGGTGGCTGTATTTCGAGCCGCTCCGGCCGCGCGAGGAAGCTGATGCTGGCTATGTGGGTGAGATGATGAAAATAGATAATGCCCCGATGAAAGCCGTGATCCGCCAGCCTCTTCGACGCCTGCGGCCCAAGATTCGTAGTCGTCCCGCTATACTCAGACCTCCTACACGCCTGCTGGCACAAATTCTAGACGCCGATACGGAGAGGTCAATAGAATTCCATTGCTAGAACAATATCGTCTGCGAAGAAGTATAATATGTCTAGCAGGAGGCTCCATGTTGAGCGAGCGGGAAGAGCAGATAGCGGCGAGCCTGAATACGTGGGCGAGGGGCGAGGTGGACTAAGCGTTCAAGAACCAGGCGTTCACTTGATCAGGGAGTGCGGCGGCGGGCTCCAGCTGCTGGCTCGGCCCGAGCTGCCGCTTCAGATAGCGGTGTCGGATGAGCTGGGCGAGATTGGCTCAGGTCTGGATACCGACCAGATACCGGGGACAGGCGTCGCGCAGTCCCGGCAAGTCCCTTCGGTCGTCAGCGCGTACTCCAGGATATTGTAGCCGTACCGCCTGACCAGCGGCTTCCGACAGCTGGGACAAAGGGTATTCTCGCTATCGCCGACCCGGCCGGGCAGGTTGCCACAGTAGACGAAGCGCAACCCCTCCTCGCGGCCGATCTCGGCCGCCCGAAGCAGCGTTCGCGGCCCAGTGTTCTCCGGGCCAGTCATCTTGTAGTCCGGGTGAAACGCCGTCAGGTGCCAGGGTACGTCCGGCGAGACCCCGGCCAGGAAGCGCGCCGCCTCCCGTACCTCTTCGTCCGAATCGTTGAAGCCGGGTACCAGCAGGGTCACGATCTCCATCCAGAACCCCATCTCATGCACCATACGCACCGTCTCCAGGACGTTCTCCAGCTTGCCGCCCAGGCTGCGGTAGCTCTTGTCCGACATGGACTTCAGGTCTATCTTGTAGCAGTCCAGCCAGGGACGCAGGTACTCCAGTGCCTCGCGGGTGCCGTTGCCGTTGGAGACGTAGGCAGTGATGAGCCCGCGCGGCTTCGCCAGCTTGAACACCTCCAGCGCCCACTCGCTGGTGATCAGCGGCTCGTTGTAGGAGCTGGCGATGACGGCAGCGCCGAGCTGCTGCGCCATCGCCACCAGCCTCTCGGCGCTCAACTCCTCCGGCTCCAGGCCGGCCCCGGGGTCACGCAGCGCCTGCGAGGTGAGCCAGTTCTGGCAGTAGGAGCAGTGATAATCGCACCCCAGCATGCCGAAGGTGAGGGCGTTCGAGCCCGGGAGAACGTGGAAGAACGGCTTCTTCTCCGTGGGATCGCACTGGAGCGCGCCTACATAGTTGTGCGGCACCATCAACACGCCGTCGCGGTTGAACCGCACCTGGCAGATCCCCCGCTGTCCCTCCAGGATCAGGCAACGGTGGCCGCAGGCGTAGCAACGGACCTTGTTATCCTCCAGCCGCTCGTACAGATCACCTTCGCTGGTGAGGCCGTCGATTCGCTCGGCCAGAGGTACCGCTTTCCCAGCTAGTTTCGGCATCGCTTCACCCTCATTATACCCCCGCCTGCTTCGCCCTTTCCGACGCGAGACAGCACCCTATGCTGGGCCGTGCCCCAAGAACCTGACGGTGAGCACTGACAACTGCGATGCCATCCGCCTCTACCTGCGCCTGGTCCGAGCCTTAGGCGGCGCCACCTCGCATCTCCCTGGCTTGACGGCGACCCCTTGCGGGAGATACCTTACTTAGTGCATAGACAATCTCAACAATCCCGGGAGGCCACTCCATGAGTAAGATCATCGACTGCAACAAGGTGAACCCGGCCAGCGGCTGCGCCCACGTCGTCCGCGGCGAGACGGAGGATGAGCTCCTGCGTAAGGCCGCCGAGCACGCTAAGGAGCACGGCATAGTCGATGTTACGCCAGAACTGATGAAGATGATCAAGGCGAACATCGAGGACGAGGTCACGGCCTAGACCCACACCTCCCGCGTATTCGGCCCCAACGGCTGGCGAGCAATTATCGCCGGCCGTTTTCGTTCCTGATCCGCACATGCCCGCCCGAACGGCGCGCCTGCTATCGGTGCCCGGCCCACCAGCGGCGCCAAATGAGGACGCTGGCAGCGCCGGACAAGAGCAGCCCAGCGATGGCGATGAGGATAAGCGAGCCGTTGGGCCCGAACCCACCGGAATAGCCGGCCCCTCCGGCCGGTAAAGCAACAGCACTGGGTACTGGAGAGGCAGCCACACGGAGGGCCGCGATGGGCGCCGGTGTCGGTGTCGCCGTGGACGTCGGCGTTGGCGTCGAGGTGGAGGTGGACGTCGGCGTTGGTGTCGAGGTGGAGGTCGACGTCGGCGTTGGTGTCGAGGTGGAGGTCGACGTCGGCGTTGGTGTCGAGGTGGAGGTCGACGTCGGCGTCGGCGTTGGCGTCGAGGTGGAGGTGGAGGTCGACGTCGGCGTTGACGTCGAGGTGGAGGTCGAGGTGGAGGTCGACGTC
>JADFRV010000084.1 GCA_022561095.1 Chloroflexota bacterium
ACCACCAACTGGACGGTGGCGAAGCTCACCTGCTGGATCACCACCGGCCAGGCGAGCCGGATAACGGATCGGGTCAGGTTAGATTCATCTAGCGCCGCGGGTGCGGCTAAAGTATCTGGGTCGTCATCTCCGGCGTCGGCGGGCATACTCTCTCTGTGTTCTAGGCCTGGGGCGTTCCCATTATGGCAAACGGCAGTGCTTACAGGAAGGCGAGGCCGCGCCCGGCCGTCTATCGCATGCTATTATGTGTGCGGTTCAGCCGGCATTATGGTGGGCAGCGTCGCGGCCAGGAGGACCGTACATGACTCAAGACCAGAAGGGCCACAAGTGGTTCGCCTCCATATACGACTCCATGACGGCTCGCGCTGAGAAGACGTTCATGAGGGATGTCCGAGAGGAGATTGCGGGTGGCGCCAGAGGTCGTGTGCTAGAGATCGGTGCCGGCACCGGGGCCAACTTCCCCTACTACAACGACCAGGCTGAGGAGGTCACCGCTACGGAGCCTGACCCCTACATGCTGCGGCGGGCCAGACGCCGGGCTGAGGGCATAGGGCGTTCGATAAACCTGCACCAAGCCTCCGCCGAGCATCTGCCGTTTGAGGACGCATCGTTCGATACGGTGGTGAGTACGCTCGTGATGTGTAGCGTAGGGGAGCCCCTGCGGGCGCTCTCAGAGGTGCGACGGGTGCTCAAGCCGTCCGGCGAGCTGCGCATGTATGACCACGTCCGCTACGAGCACGCCTTCGGCGCTTTCTGGCAGGATATGATTACGCCTGTGTGGCGCTGGGTCGGCGCCGGCTGCCACCCCAACCGCGACGTCGCGAGCTTCGTCCGCCAGGCCGGCTTCGAGTTCGAGCGGATCGAGCTGAGCAAGCCCCAACCGCCGATCCCGCCTATGGTCTTCGTCCGGCCGCACATCAAAGGCGTCGCCCGGCCTGCGTAGGACGGACGAGGCGTTGGCAGAGCTCTCGGGGCGCCAAGTCGTCCTGCCGGAATCACGCGTTCCCATCGTGGCTGAGCCGGACGTGCTGGTGGTCGGCGGCGGCTCGGCCGGGCTGGCGGCGGCGACGGCGGCCGCGCGCAACGGGGCGGAGGTCATGCTCGTGGAGCGCTTCGGCTACCTGGGAGGCCTCGCCAGCGGCGGGCTGATCATCCTCCTCCTCACCATGGACGACGGCGCCGGCCGTCAGGCGGTAGGCGGCGTCTGCCAGGAGATCGTCGATCGCATGGAGCGGCGAGGCGCCGTTCACTACCCGCCTGAGGGGCAGTGGAACGATCCGGACAGCCAGCTCGTCGAGCACTACTCTCGCTGGGGGCTCGTCTGGGGCCGCGGCCCCCACCGCGTGCGCTATTCCGTCGCCTTCGAGCCACACGAGTTCATCTTCGCCGCCGATGAGATGCTGCAGGAGGCCGGCGTCCGCCCACTGTATCACACCTGGGCCTGTGAGCCGGTGGTGGAGGACGGTGTCATCCAAGCGGTGGTCATCCAGAACAAGAGCGGCAGGCAGGCGATCGCGCCCAGGGTGGTCATCGACACCAGCGGCGACGGCGACCTGTTCGCCGCCGCCGGGGAGCCGTTCGAGCTGGAGCGCGTCCACCCCTGGCTCTGGTTCCTCCTGAGCAACGTCGGCGACCTGGAGGAGGCGTTCCAGGGGAGCAAGGGGTTCTTCTTCCGCACCCTGGGTGAAGGCCGTGTCCTCGTCCCCTGGGGCGGCGATGCCCGCACCAAGCTACGGATTGACGCGACCGACCCGGTCGAGGTCTCGGAGGCGCTGGTGGAGTGCCGGCAGATGGTGAAGGAGGAGGCCGCCCGGCTTCGAGGCTCGGTGCCCGCCTTCCGCGACGCCTACATATCGCTGATCGCCGACCAGCTTGGCATCACGGAGTCGAGGCGTCTCCAGGGCGAGTACGTTATGTCACGTGATGATCTCGACCGCTCCTTCGCTGACTCGATCGCCCGTACCGGTCACTGGACCAAGTACGGCTGCGTCTACAACATCCCCTATCGCAGCCTTCTGCCCAAGGGCTTGACCAATTTTCTAACAGCCGGTCGCTGCATCTCTGTGGACCACCGCGTCAACCACGCGACCAAGGAGATACCGCCCTGTATGGCCACCGGCGAGGCGGCCGGCACCGCCGCCGCCATGGCCCTGGAGGATGGCGTGGGCGTGAAAGACGTGGACGTACGGCGGTTGCAGGCGCGACTGCGTCAGCAGGGAGCGATCCTTGAGTGAAGGAGGGCTACTCTGTCAGGCGGGCGTCAGTTTCCCGGAGGCGGCGGGCCATCGCTTCTATCACGGCGATCGCTATCTCCGCGTGGCTGTTGAGCTCCGCCCGGAAGTCCCAGCGGGTCATCGCCAGGCACTCCGTGTCCTTCAGGCAGCGCACGGTGGCGGAGCGGGGAAACCCTTCGAACAGCGCCATCTCGCCGAAGAAGTCGCCCGGCCCCAGCGTGTTTAACACCGTCGGGCTCGCCTTCTGTGCGCCGCCCACCACCTCCACCTGGCCGGATATGATGACGAAGACGCCGGCGCCCTGGTCGCCCTCCTTGATGATTACGTCTCCGGTCTTGAACGTGCGGGGCACCATTATCCTGGACAGTTGGTTCACGTGCTTCCGGTCTAGCCCGGCGAAAATAGGGACCTTTTCCAGCATATCTTCACGATCCATAGAAGCACGTCCTTCCGGTGAGATGGCTAGGGGTAGCGTACGGCATTCTAATCAACCTCCGTCAACTCGTCAACTAGTGCGCTGCCTCGATCCGACGCCTGCTGGCCGCTCGCCTAGTCTAATCGCCCTGGTGTAAGGGCAGGATGACCCAGGCCTTGCCGGGCGTCGTCACCCTTTCGCGCTCGTTCTCCGCCCACACCTCCAGCTCCACCCATCCCTCACCGTCTTTGCGGTAGCGATCCGTGACCTTGCCCTTGCAGACCATCGTGTCGCCTGGGCGCTGCTGGCGGCGCATCTCGAAGTACAGCTTGCGCAGGAAGCCGGTGTCACCCATCCAGTCGGTGATGACACGCACCAGCGCGGCCTGTAGGAAACCGGTGTTCATGAAGATCTCCTCATGTCCGGCCTTGCGGGCGAAGGCGGGATCGTGGTGGACGGGGTACCAGTCCTGTGAGCCGCTTATCTGGAGGAACGTTCGCCGCGGCTTGATCTCAATATCGAAGCCTTCAATCTCTGTGCCGACCTCTACGTCCTCCCAGTGGGGCTGTGGCTTCCTCACGGCGTCGTCTCCTTCGCCGCCGCTACCTCCTCCGGCGTGCGGTGAAACAGCAGCGTGTTGCGGATCGCGCATACGGTCTCGTCCCGCTGGTTGGTGATGACCGCCTCGGCGACGATCCATACCGCTTCGGGGTCGATGGATATGCCCTTCTGGTAGACGTCTGCTACGCGGCGGCGTACCGAGAGGTGGTCGCCGACTTTGATGCGGGCGAACCACTCTACCTCCTGGTTCATGTTGACGATGCGTTTGCCGGGGGCGGGAACGATAGGCAGGAGGGGCTCGAACACGGCCGGCCAGGGGCCCAGGCTGGCGAAGTAGAGCGCCAGCCAGCCGGAGGGGGGAGAGAGTACTGCGCCGTGCTCCGTAGACTCGGCGTATTCCGGGTCCAAGAACAACGGGTTGTTATCGTCCACCATGTGGCAGTGGCGCCTGATCGGGTCGTACTCCACCGGATAGCGCCCGCGGGCTTTGGCTATCTCGGTGCCGATGTACTTCTTGCGTACGGCCTCGATGTCGTAGCGCTCAGCCACGATCAGCCTCCGGCGGCGACTCCTTGGCGCACGTGCGGCGGGAACTTCGTGAGGGTCCGGTTGAACTCCGCAGTCATTTCGATGCCGTTGATCTCGGCTATGGGCATACCTAACCTCGTTCAGCGTAGTCCAGGGAAGTATAGCACGGGCGTGGCGCCCTGAAGCCCTGAAGCGGAGGGGGGTATTAGTCTTCTTGGCTGCTGAGCAGCTTAACGACGGGGCGGTGGGACACTGCCAGCGCCAGCTTGCGGCCGCTGAAGGCGGTCACTTCCTCCTGCGGGACGCCGTCCTCAAGGAGCTGCTCGACGAAGGCCTGCGCCTCAATCGGGCCCTCGAAGCGGTGTATTTCGCTTCCGTCTTGCTTAGTCACCGAGACGAAGAAGGTATCGCCTTCCAGCGGCTCCCCGGCCGGCGTCGTTGTCGCCGTGCCTTTCCTGGGTGTGTCCTCGTCGAGGTAGTCGGGCCGGAACGTCGGGGCGCGGTACTCTTTGCCCGTCTTCGCCTGATCCCCGGTCGCAGGTGGGTCAGCTGTGGCTGGCGAGTCACCTTTCCGGGTGCCGTTATCGGAGTCGGTTGCGGGCGCGACCTCGCTGCCCTCGGCGGTTTCCTTCTGGGCCATATCCTTGTCCTCCGTACGCTTCTCTGATTTCTTTAACCCGAACGGCATGTCTTTTCTTTCCCCTCACCTGATTTAGATGCGCTGCCTGTGGGACATGTTACATTTCCGTGCTGTATTGACACGTTAGAGGGCAGCCGATATCGTGAAGGTCGGCTTCTCCACCGCGGTCGGGATTAGAAGGAGCGCTTCGTCTTCCACAACCCTAGCGCTAACATCTACCGCAAGCCGCTGCTTGACGACGGTCGCATCGTGGGGCGGTCGTCATCGGCCGCGCCGGCCACGTGCGGGATCTGGGAGTCGTGCAGGCGATGATCCGCCGCAAGGCGGACCTCTCCCGCTGGCTTCAGATGCTCCACGGTGAGCGTATAAGCTTCGGTATGCTGACCTATGAAAGCGCCGGGAGATAGGCGGATCGCAATGAAGGTAACGGTTGAGCTACAGGCCTACCTGGAGCAGTACTCCCCTGATGGCCAAGCCGTATTCGAGTACACGCTCCCTGATGGCGCCACGGTACAGACGTTGGTCCGCCAGCTTAGCGTACCCGAGGAGATGGCCAGCGTCATCGTCCTCAACGCTCGCAGCGTAGACTTCGAAGACGCTCTCCAGGACGGCGACCGGGTAACCCTGATCCCGCCCCTGGCCGGCGGCTAGTCGCTCTAGCCCGTCTGTCAACGAATTCGGGATGGATTACCGGATTGAGTGCCATCCGCTAATCCCGTGATATATCCGTGTGGACAGATTCCGCGGGCGCTGCGTAACGAACGTCCCCTTCTCGCCGTCTTACCTCTTGACAACCAGTTGCCTTTACGAAATGATGTAAACGCCAGTGATTGCATCTGCAACCAATGGCTTCAATCTTAGCGTGAGGTGAGCCCATGAGTTGTGAGACCGAAACAGCCACTGCCCTCAAGGACGCGGGTCAGAAGGTGACCCCGCAGCGGATGCTCATCCTCTCCAGTGTGCGTCACGCCGGCGGCCACCTAACGGCCTCGCAGATACTTGAGGAGGTGCGCCACTCCTACCCCTACGTCGATGCCTCTACGGTCTACCGCACCCTGGCGTCCGCCAGAGTGCTGAAGCTGGTTAACGAGACTAACATGGGCTCGGACGATAACCAGTTCGAGTGGACCGGTAAGGAACGCCACCACCACCTGATATGCCGTTCCTGCGGCGAGGTGACATCGCTGGACAACAGCTATCTGGATGGCCTCGCCTCCACCCTGCTGGAGGACCATCGCTTTCAGGCCGATCTTAATCATTTCGCTATTTTCGGTGTTTGCAACAACTGCCGCGCGAACAGCTAGGTCGGCCGCCGGAGCCGACTGTCGGTACGCCCTAGGTCGTCACAGGAGGCGATCAGCGTGGTCCTAGGTACTTTGGATATAGCGGTGCCGCTGAGCCCCGTCATGCTGGCGCTGGGCGTCGGCGGGACGATTGGGGTGCTAGCCGCCGCCCTGGCGCTCGGCATCCGGCATGGGATCGACTGGGATCACATCGCGGCTATCACCGACATTACGAGCACCACCGCGGCGGCCCAGGGCGCAGAGGAGCGCTGGCTAACCGGCGAGCCGGGTGTGATGCTCACCGACGAGAGCCATCATTCGCTGGCCGATGGCGGGAGGCTGCCGCCTGTTGCCGGTGGCAGTGTGCAGGCAGGGGCTCTGCCGGCGTTTCTATCGGAGCACAGGCGCGCCATCTTCCTGGGAACGCTGTACGCGCTGGGACACGGCACCGTAGTTACTATCCTTGGCCTGGTGGCCATCCTCGCCTCGGGGTTCCTGCCGGACTGGATCGACCCGATCATGGAGCGGGTCGTGGGTATCACGCTGCTCTTCCTGGCCGCCTACCTCTTCTACTCGCTATATCGCTACTTCCGGGGTGGTGGGGAGTTCCGCATTCGCAGCCGCTGGATGCTCATCTTCGCGGGAGTACGTAACGGCTTCAACTGGTTGCGCTCCCATGTCAGTGGGGAGCACCCACACGATCACGATGTGCACGGTGCTGACCAGTACGGTGTCAGGACGGCCTACGGCGTGGGGTTGATCCACGGCATCGGCGCCGAAACTGGAACCCAGGTGCTGGTGATCGCCACGGCTGTGGGCGCGGGTACGAAGGTTATGGGCATCGCCGTCCTGATGATGTTCGTGGTGGGCCTGCTCATCTCCAACTCCTTCATCACCTTCGTCACGGCGGCGGGGTTCGTTTCGTCTCGTCGGCGCCAGTGGATATACGTGTTTGCGGGGCTCCTGGCGGCCGTCTTCAGCCTGGTCGTGGGCCTCGTTTTCCTGTTCCGGGCCGGCGGTTTCCTGCCTGACCTAGATCCCTACTTCCGCTGGATCGGCGGGCCAGGCTAGCGCCGTCACCACGTACACGCCCCTGCGGAGGTGAGCGCTGGCCATGGCGCCCGGGCGGTCCTCCCAGCCATCAGTCTGGGAGCAGACAATCTTCGAGTAAGCTCGGACGCTCGCGTCGTCGTCAGGGGAGATAAGGCAGCGGGTCCACGGGGATGCCGTCGATCCGCAGCTCAAAGTGCAAGTGATTGCCGTCGATGCCGATCACGTAGCCGGTGTGCCCGATGCCGCCGATCGTCTCGCCCTGCTCCACGAACTGGCCGTATCCCACGTTGATCCCCGAGAGGTGTGCGTACAGCGTCTCCGAGCCGTCCGCGTGGCGTATGATGACGTAGTTGCCGTAGCCCGGGTGAACGTCGGCGAGGATCACCTGGCCGGCTGCCGCTGCCGCCACCGGTGCGCCCTCCTGGCCAAGGCCTTCGATGTCTATCCCCTGGTGGTAGACGCCTTCGCCGCGCGGCTCCCCGAAATAGCTGGTAATCGGGCCCTGGAACGGCCAGATATAAGCGCCAGAGAGGGTAGGCGGCGCTGGCGCTGGCTCAGGCTCAGGTGCGGGTGCTGGTAGCGGTGTCGGTGTGGGGGGTGGTGGCGGTGGCGGCGGCGGCACCGCCCCGGGAAGCACCAGCGTAATCCCCTCAATGACGCTGCCGGCTGAAACGAGCGCGTTCGGCTCGAAGCCGATGATGTCCTGGACGCTGATCTTGTAGAAGGCGGCGATATCGGAAAGCGTGTCGCCAAGCTTGACGCGGTAGATGATGCCGTCGACGCTGGGGATTAGGAGCTCCTGGCCTGCGATCACGAAGTCGGGGTCGTTGCCCACCTCAGGGTTGTTCCAAAAGATGTACTCGGGGCTTATGCCAAACGCCGCTGCGATGGAAGCGATGCTATCTCCCGGTTGAATCGTGTAGGTGAAGTATGCGGGTTGGGGCTCAGGAGTCGGCTCAGCGGTGGGTGTGGGGGTAGGTTCGGGAGCGGGCGTTGGAGTGGGCTCAACCGTCACATCGGCCTGCTGCCCTGGGGAGATGCCGGAAAGAGTGGCCAGGACCACCGACGGTCGGAGATAGCCGGCCCTGTCCTGGGTGGCGGGTTCACTAGTGTGCGGGGAGAGGCCGGCCGCGTCGCTGCCCGTGAGATCTCCGCCGAACGCCATACCCGCCGCGACGACGAACAGGACGATCAACAGGGCGTGCAAGAGATAGCGCTGGTGCGTGGTGAGCGCGTGCCTCGCCCCGGGTCGGCGGGGCGGTTGCCTGTCTTCCCCCGCAGGCCGGTGCGTCTGGAGGGGAGGGGTGTGTGTGTCGCGAATAGCCTACCTCCATTGGGCCGAGGTTGTGTATGATCGCGGCACCCACTAGCGCTCTGTGGCACCACACCCCGGCACGCCTATCGGATTGGCAGTCGCGGTGCATTATACACGATTTAGCAACCCTTACACAAATTGACCGATTATTGATGATAATTGGTAGAGTTGCCAGCGATGCTCGCCCGGCCGGTCAGGCCGTTGCGATCTTGATGTCGTCTCCCTCCACTAACACCTGGTAGGTTGGGATTGGGCTGTCCGGTGGCTCGTCGACCACCTCGCCGGTCTTCACGTTGAACCGGCCCTGGTGAAGGGGGCATTCCACTTCAATCCCCTCCAGAACCCCGTCGCCCAGCGGGCCGCCGCGGTGCGTGCACTCACCGCCGAAGGCGTATATCTCGCCGTCGACGTTCGCCAGGACGACATCATCTCCGTTCAACTGGACGATCAGCATCTCGCCTTGGGGGACGTCGCCCACGCTGGCAACCCTCACGAAGTCGGCCATGGTGCCTCCTTTGAATATACGAACCTGCGGGTGCGTTTATCATAGCATGTGCCCTCGTCTTGCGGGCAGCAGCGCCCCGTGCTAGCATACGGGAGACAGCAAACTTCGGTTTTCGCCTGTCCTGAGCGAAGCCGAAGGGTCAAACCTTTAAGTCGGTCCTGTGAGGCCGATAAGGAGAGACAGCCCTGGTCTACACACATGGTCTAGGGAAGACCGCAACATACGGAGCGAACTGGAAACCCTCTCGTCGCTACGGCGGGAGGGCTATTTGTTCCCTGTTCCGGGGGTGGGGGGCAGGGGGATGAACGGCCGCACCGTCCTCACCGCCGAAGACGTCCGCCGCGCTGTCGGCCGCATCGCCCACGAGATCGTGGAGCGCAACCGCAACCTGGACGATGTGGTGCTCGTGGGCATGCGCACCCGCGGCGTGCCCCTGGCGTCGCGTCTGGCGGCGGCGATCCAGGAGTTCGAGTCCGCCCAAGGCGCGGTGCCGGTTGGCGCCCTGGACATCGGCCTCTACCGCGACGACATCCCCGCGATGGAGCTGCGCCCTCAGATCAGGCCCACGGAGCTGCCTACCGACATCCACGGCAAGCGCGTGGTCCTGGTGGACGACGTGCTGTACACCGGTCGCAGCATCCGCGCCGCCCTGGACGCCCTGATCGACTTTGGGCGCCCGGCCAGC
>JADFRV010000085.1 GCA_022561095.1 Chloroflexota bacterium
GCTTCGTCCGCACTCACCATCGTGTCTAGATTATAGCGGCCTGCAACCGGCCCGACTGCCGGCCTATCGCAGGCTAAACGTGGAACAGGATGTGCAGCACGTCGCCGTCCTGGACCACGTACTGCTTCCCCTCGCTGCGCAGCCGACCCTGCTTCTTCGCCTCCGCGAAGGAGCCGATCCCCATCAGCTCCCCCCAGCCGATCGCCTCGGCGCGGATGAAACCGCGCTCCATATCGGTGTGGATGCGCCCGGCCGCCTCCACGGCTGTCGTCCCCGCCGGCGCCGCCCAGGCGCGACACTCCGTCCCCACGGGCGTGTAGAACGTAACGAGCCCCAGCACCTCCTGGGTCTGCGCCAGGATGCGTGCCGCCGCCGGCTCCGTCGCCCCCATCTCGCGGCGGAACTCGGCCGCCTCCTCCGGCTCCAGCTCCCCCAGCTCGGCCTCCAGACGCGCGCACATCGCCCCCACAAAGGTGCTCCCGGAGCCGTAGCGACCACGGTAGTCGCCCTCGATCTCCGCCTCCTTCGCGATATCCTCCTCGTCCAGGTTGATCAGGATCAGCACCGGCTTCAACGTGAGCAGCCCGTAGTTGGCCAGCGCTTTGGCCTCATCTCTGCCCGCCACGCTATCACGCAGGGGCCGGCCATCCTCCAGATACTGACGGATGCGCTGAAGCAGAACCTGCTCTCGCTGCCCCTCCTCCCGCTCTCCCGGCCGTGCCGAGCGAACGGTGATGTCCAGCTTCTCCAGCCGCCGCTCCACGATGCCCTGGTCGTGCAGGACCATCTCCGACCGGAACTCATCGATATCGCGGGCAGGGTCGACATCTCCGCGAGGGTGGGGCATGTCCGCCCGCCGGAACGCCCGCACAACCAGGATCAGGCCATCGGCGCGGGAAAGCGCCTCCGCCGCCTCGCCGGAGGCGGCGCGCCCCTTCTCAAACAGAGTCGGCAGATCGTGCAGCCGCAGCTCCAGGGGGGTGACCTTCTTCGCCTCCACCAGCCGCGCCAGCCTCTCCAGCCTCTCGTCGGGGATCTTGACCGCGGCCAGCTGCTCGTGGCGGGCGTCGCCGTGCCGGGCGTGGCTGGCGGCGAGGGCGTTGAAGACGGTGGTCTTGCCGGACTGGGCGGGCCCGACGATGGCGAGGTCCACGCGACCCCTCCTTTCACCCGCAGGGTAAGAGAGCCGGGGGCAGGGGTCAAGGAAACCAAGGGGTGCCCTTGACAATTACATACGGTAAAGCGTATGTTTATCCACCTGATGCAAGCACTCAGACCCACTCCCCTGGTCCCGGCGAACGCTTCCCAGGCCAGCCTCACCGCCAAATTCTTTCGCGGCCTGGGCGATCCCACTCGCGTACGCATCCTCCAGCTCCTGCTGGAACAGGAGCGCTCCGTCAGCGAGCTCGTGGAAGAGACGGGCGTGTTACAGGGCCGCCTGTCCAGCCACCTGGCCTGCCTCCGCTGGTGCGGCTTCGTCGTCGCGCGGCGCAAGGGACGACAGGTCTTCTACAGCGCTGCCGACAGCCGGATTCCCGATCTCCTTACGCTGGCCGAGCAGTTCCTGGCCGACCACTCCGACTCGGTTGATATATGCCGCGTGCTAGCCGACGAGGCAGGCTCGAATGGGTCCCCTGAGCCCATCCGGTAGGAGAACCATATGGAATCGAAGGAAAAGCGCGGGCTACTGTGGTTCGCGGCGCCGCTGGCGATCTGCCTGCCCTGTCTGCTGCCGTTCATCTTGGCGGCGGTGCTGACCGGCGTCGGCGTGGGCGCCGTAGGCTCGTTCCTCAGCGATAACGCCTTCTGGCTGGCCATCCTGATCGCCCTCGCCATGCTGGTAGCGTTCGTAATCGGCCTGGGCATCTCCCGCCTCCGGGGGCGCCGCAGAAGCATCAGGTTCCTCTCCAGAGATAGTTGAGTGAGGTAATACGTAGCCCTGCCCATTGGTTCCATACAAAGGAGGCGCTATGCCAACCAGTATCGACCGAGATGATGTCCAGAGGCTCATGGGAGAAGGAGCGCAGCTCGTTGAGGTGCTCCCGCCCGCGATGTACCAGGAGATGCACCTCCCGGCTGCGGTCAACATCCCGCTGAAAGACCTAAATCGAGACACGACGGCCAAGTTAGAGCGCGACCGGCCCGTAATCGTCTACTGAATGGACGGGCTCTGAGACATGAGCCCCCGGGCCGCGTGGCGGCTCGAGAGTTTAGGCTTCACCCAGGTATTCGACTACGTTGCCGGCAAGGTCGACTGGCTAGCCAACGTGCTCCCAGTTGAGGGAAACCTGGCCGATCTCCCCCGCGCTGGGGACGTTGCTCGAAGCGACGTCCCCACATGCCGACTAACCGAGATCATCGGCGACGTGCGGGCTCGGGTCCAGGCGTCCGACCACACACTGTGCGTAGTGACGAACGACGAGGGTGTCGTCCTCGGTCGTCTCGGCGCTCGCGCCCTTCGGGGCGACCCCAAGGCGCTGGTCGAAGAGGCGATGGAGTCCGGCCCGACCACCACTCGCTCAGACGACCCGCTGGAAGCGATCACGGAGCGCCTACAGGAGGCACGCGTGGGCAGCATCCTTGTGACAACTCCGGACGGACGGCTGGTGGGCCTACTGTACCGGAAAGACGCCGAGCAGCGGTTGGGCGAAGCACCCGGCTAAGGGGCGGGGCCGCACAGATATTCAGCCCCTAAAAAGACGTCACAGGAAAGCCGCCGGTGGCTTCCCTGTGACGAGCCCAAAAGGGAGGGTTTGGGACCATACTAATAGACGTACTGTCAGGCCCAGTGTTACAACCTGCCCAGCGTGTACCTAAAACTTTCATTCAGCCATCGATTGAAGACGGAGAGATATCTCGATTCGTTGCAATAGCGGACGGCTCGCCTCCTCGTGCTCAGGCTTCGCCTTACCCGCCGGCGCGCCTTGCTTGCCGGCCGCCACCGCTCCCATCCTCGCCTGACCGGTCGGGCAGACCTCCAGAAGGGGGCACCCTTCGCAGCGGGGTTCGCGGCGGCACACCCCCTTGCCGTGGCGCACGATGAGGGCATGGTACTCGTTGAACAGCGGGGCGTCCGCCTCCAGGTTCGTCGTGAACAGCGACTGCCACGATTCATAGCTCTCCTGCGGCGCCGCCACGCCCAGCCGCCTGAACAGCCTGCGCGTGTAGGCATCGATGACGAATGCCGGCCTGCCCGCCGCGTACAGGAGGATCGAGTCCGCCGTCTCAGGGCCGATGCCGTGCGTATTCAGGAGCAGCCCCCGCAGCTCCTCCTGCGGCGCCGCCAGCAGCCGCTCCACCTCCCCGCCGAAGCTCGACCGCACCATCTCCACGAACGCCTTTAGCTTGCGCGCCTTAGCGTTGTAGTAGCCCGCCGGGTACACCATCCGCGCCAGCTCCTCCTCACTGAGGCGCGCCAGCCCCGCCGCCGATAGGGCATCCGCCGCCTTCAGGTTGGCGATCGCCTTCTCCACGTTCGTCCAGGCGGTGGATTGAGCGAGGATAGCGCCGACGATCACCTCGAACGGCGTATCCCCCGGCCACCAGCGCTGCGGCCCGTAGGCGGCGTATAGACGTTGGTACACGTCTATGAGGCGATTGGAGAGCGTCACGTTTGGCGCGCCCGCTCCTCCACCCACTGCGGCACCTTCGCCTCCGCGATACAGTCGAAATAGGCGATATACGGCTTCACATCCAGCACCGGCGACCCGTCCACGGCATCCAATCCCCTGACCTGCAGCACGTTTCTCTCCACCTTCAGGAGCGCCACCGCGGAGACCAGGATCGGATTGAACCGTATCTGAGACCGCGTGGCCAGCACACCCTGCAACGGATTCGCCTCGTCGTCCAGGGGGTGCAGTTGAGGCTTCGAGCCCCGCACCTCCTCCGGTATCTGGTGTGGCCAGAACAGCACGTAGATGTGCGAATAAGTGTCCAGCCCCAGGAGCGCCTCCGCCAGCTCCGGCCGCAGCACGATCTGGGACGTCACCTCGGCCCACCCCTCGGACATCGGCTCCTTGATCCGGTTGCGCACGCTGCCGATAGGCCGCAGAGTGACGTCAGCCAGCGGCGGCGGCTCCGCCCCGCGAGAGAACAGGCGGCGCAGACGGTCTAGCATCGGGGGCCTCCCTCTGTTTTAGCTTGGCCTGAGTGACCGTGGCCATTATAGTCGGCCGGCCAGACCCTCGGCGGTTCAGCCTCCTATCGTCACCCCAAGCGCCCAAACGTAGCCGTCCGGGTCCTGCACCACCACCTCCCGCCAACCGTGGGACTTATCGGCGGCTGGCTGGAGGATAGCGGCGCCGGCTTTTCGCGCCCGCGATTCAACCTCATCCGGATCTACCCCCAGCAAGCGCAGCTCAGCTCCCAGACCGCGCTCCTTCGCTGCCCTCAGCCGTTGGTACCAGGGATGGCCCTCGTAGGTATGATCGGCATGCAGCATGAAATCAAGGCGCAAGCCTCATCGCCGCGAAATCGGGGTCGGAGTAGCGCTCCTCAGCCCCGAACACCTCTCGATAGAAGCCGACCGAACGCGCAACGTCGCTCACCAGCAGGTTCACGGTAAATACGGGCAGCGCGCGGCCGTACTCGTCGGCCGGCATCCACGGGTCGCCAACGCGCTTCTTCGCCATCGCACGCTGAGCTTACCCCCTTCGGGCAGCGAGGCGCTAGCGAACGTAGCGGAAGGCCAGCGTCAGCCCCACGAAACCGGCTCCGCCCAGCAGGGCGACGATATCCCAGTGGATCGTCCGCCCGATCGCCACGTTGAAAACGACCGCCAGGGCTAGGACGACGGCCAGGGCCAGCAGGGCGCCGGCGCCGGCCCGATTCCAGGGCAGGGGCGGCTCCCTCTTCTTGGGGACGTCAGCCACATTGTCCTCCGCTTCCTGTACGTCGAAGGCGGACGCGCGGATGGATCTAACCCCTCGGCGGCACAGCCACCTGCGGCCTGAGGATGACCAGCGCCACCAGCGCCAGGAGTGCGGTGGCAGCGCCAAGGAAGAACGGCGCCGCCGGGTCCACGATATCCCACAGGGCGCCAGCGATAACGCTCGACAGCAGGATCATCGCCCCCATCGCTCCCTGGTATAGCCCCAGGGCGGTCGCCCGGCGGTCGCTGGGGACGAAGTCAGCCACGAACGCCCGCCCCACGCCCTCCGTCAGCGCCATATACAGGCCATACACCGCGAACAGCGGCCAGATGACCGCTCCCCCGCCCGCCAGGCCGAACCCCACGTATACCGCGGCGAACACGGCGAAGCCGAGGCCGATTACGTTCCGCCGCCCAAGACGGTCGGAGGCGATGCCCGCCGGCATCGCCACGACCGCGTACACAAGGTTGAACAGCATGTAGCTGAGGACCACCTCCGAGTTGCTCAGGCCCACGTCCTTCGCCCGCAGCAGGAGAAAGACGTCGCTGCTGTTGCCCAGAGCGAACACCAGGCTGACCCCCAGGAAGACGTAGAAGCCGACCCCCAGCTCCCGCCATGTTGACGTCGTCGCCCCGGCGGCCGCTGGCGGTGGCGGACGCTCCCTCACCAGCGATACCAGCGCGACCCCGGCTACCGCCGGGATGAATGCCAGGATGAAGATGAGCCGGAAGTTATCGGAGAAGAGCGCCAGGAGACCCAAGGCGACCGCTGGCCCCACCACCGCCCCCAGCGTATCGGCGGCGCGGTGGAAGCCAAAGGCCCGTCCCCTCACCTGCGCCGGCGTGACCTCCGCCACCAGCGCATCGCGGGGCGCGGTGCGTACCCCCTTTCCCGCCCGGTCGCCGAAGCGCACCAGCAGGACTACGGGCCAGACGTAGGCCGCGGCCAGCAGCGGCTTCGCCACCGCCGACAGCGCGTAACCAGCGAACACCAGCGGCCTGCGCATCCGCAACCGATCCGACGCCCAGCCGCCGACAGTCTTGAACAGCGACGCCCCGCCCTCAGCCAGCCCCTCGATGATCCCCACGGCGGTCAGGGGAGCGCCCAGCACGGACGTGAGGAACAACGGCACTAGGGGATAGACCATCTCGGAGGAGACATCGGTGAGGAAAGAGACGACGCCCAGAATGAACACCGGGCGCTTGACGCCCGGAACCGGGGAGTCGGGCTCACTGGCGCCCTGCGAAACCTCTTCCATGCCCTACATTGTGCCGCGGTAAACCAATAGGTGCCAGATACGTTCTAGTATGGTAGAATGTATATGTCATCACGAAGCGCCCCCGGAGTGTTCCCATGCCCAAGACCAAGCTAAAAGACTACACTGCCGCCGACATCCAGGTGCTGGAAGGGCTGGAGGCCGTCCGCCGCCGCCCCGGCATGTACATAGGCTCCACTGACTCCCGCGGACTCCATCACCTCGTCTACGAGATCGTCGACAACAGCATCGACGAGGCGATGGCCGGCCACTGCAACGAGGTTGACATCCGCATCAAACCGGATGGCTCCGTCGTCGTCACCGATAACGGCCGCGGTATCCCCACTGATAAGCACCGCCGTACCGGCAAGTCCGCCCTGGAGACGGTCATGACCTACCTCCACGCCGGCGGCAAGTTCGATCATCAGGCGTACAAGGTGTCCGGCGGCCTCCACGGCGTCGGCGCCGCCGTCGTCAACGCCCTCTCCTCCGAGTTGTGGGTTGAGGTCCGCCGCGACGGTAAGATCTACCGCCAGGAGTACTCGCGCGGCAAAGCCAAGGGCGCCCTAAAGGTCATCGGCAACGGCGCCAAGACCAGCGGCACCACCACCGGCTTCGTCCCCGACCCCGATATCTTCCCCGAAATCGTCTTCGATTTCGAGACGCTCGCCCAGCGCTTCCGGGAGATGGCCTTCCTCACCAAAGGCGTCTGGCTCCACTTCACCGACGAGCGCAGCGGCCTCGAGGTCAGCTACTACTTCGAGGGCGGCATCAAGTCCTTCGTCAAACGCATGAATAGAGACCGCAAAGCCCTTCACGAACCGTTCTACATGGAGCGCACCGTCGAGGGCAACGTCATCGAGATAGCGCTCCAGTACAACGACAGCTTCACAGAGTCCGTCTTCGCCTTCGCCAACTGCATCAACACCATCGACGGCGGCACCCACCTCACCGGCTTCCGCTCCGCCCTCACCCGCGTCCTCAACGACTACGCCCGCAAGCAGAAGATACTAAAAGATGGCGACTCCAACCTCTCAGGCGAGGACGTCCGCGAGGGCTTGGTGGCGGTGATCAGCGTTAAGGTCCCTGAACCCCAGTTTGAGGGCCAGACCAAGACCCGTCTGGGCAACGCCGAGGTCAAGGGGCTGGTGGAGTCCGCCATGGGCGTGGAGCTCTCCCGCTACCTGGAAGAGCACCCCGCGGACGGCCGTCACATCATCGAGAAGTGCCTCACCGCCGCCCGCGCCCGCGAGGCCGCCCGCAAGGCCCGCGACCTCGTCATCAAGAAAGGCGTCCTGGACGACTCCGTCCTCCTCGGTAAGCTCGCCGACTGCTCAGAGCGCGACCCCGCGCTGCGCGAGCTGTTCATCGTCGAGGGCCCTTCCGCCGGCGGCTCCGCCAAGCAGGGCCGCGACCGCCGCACCCAGGCCATCCTCCCCCTGCGCGGCAAGATCCTCAACGTGGAGAAGGCCCGCCCCGACAAGATGCTCGCTCACACGGAGATCAGGGCGCTCATCACCGGCCTTGGCGCCGGCTTCGGCGACGACTTCGACGCCGCCAAGCTTCGCTATCACCGCGTCATCATCATGACCGACGCCGACGTGGACGGCTCCCACATCCGCACCCTGCTGCTCACCTTCTTCTTCCGCTACATGCACCCGCTCATCGACGCCGGCTACCTGTACATCGCCCAGCCGCCCCTGTACCGGGTCCAGCACGGCAAGGAGCACCGCTGGTTATTCAGCGATGCCGAGAAGGACGCCTACCTCAACCGGATTAAGGACGGCAAGGTCAACGTGCAGCGCTACAAGGGCCTCGGCGAGATGAACCCCGAACAGCTATGGGATACCACCCTGGACCCTGCCCGCCGCACCATGCTCCGCGTCACCGTGGAAGACGTTATGGCTGCCGACCACGTCTTCACCCAGCTAATGGGTGAGGAAGTGCCCCCCCGAAAGAAATTCATCCAGAGCCACTACGATAAGGCCACCCTGGACATCTAGGGGACCCCACCGCTCATCGTCGAGCAGCACGCCTATGCTACGTAAGCCCCGCCGCGCTGCATGACACAGCCCTCCGACTCCGAACGCCTCTCCTCCTTCGTCCTCGGCCTGTACGGCGAAGACCCCTACGCCCACGTGTACCGGGCGTCCGAGGAACACCGCGAGTCCCACGGCGAGCAGTGCGGCGTCTACCCCTCCAGCCCCCTGAGCATGCGCCTGGTCTCCCTCCTCATCCGCGCCACAGCGGCCAAGCGCATCCTGGAGATCGGCTGTGGCCTCGGCTACAGCGCCCTCCACCTGGCCGCCGCCGACCCCGACGGCAGCGTCGACACTATCGACCGCTTCCCCCAGCACGTAAGCCTGGCTCTCGAGAACGTGTCCGCTGCTGGCTTCAGCCAGCGCATCCGCATCCTCAAAGGTGAAGCCGACAATGTCCTGCCTACACTTTCCGGCCCCTACGACCTCGTCTACGACGACGGATGGTTCGTGCAGGAGCCGGCTTACCTGGAGACGATGCTGGACCTGATCCGCCCCGGAGGCCTACTGGTGATGTCCAACTGGTTCCCTCTTCAAGACGCTGTCTTAGGCCATAGCGACATCGACTGGAGTGGCTTCTCCGGCCCGGACTGGGCCGACCGCATCCAGGCCTACGCCCGCAAGCTGGCCACTCACCCCCGCCTGCACTTGGCTTTCGCCCTGCCCCGGCTGGGCCTGGCCGTCAAGACGAAATGAGCGAGCCCGCCGCCACGGCGCTCATCGTGGAGACCACAGCCGAAGAAGACTGCCCCCTGGAGTTCTTCGGCGATAGCGCCGACATCGTCTACTTCATCTCCTTCGCTCACTCGGAGCGCTACGGCTCCAGACATCCCCTCTCCAAGGCCGCCGGCATCCTCAAGCGGCAGCTCCAGATCAACCTGACGCCCCTGCTTACCTTCGCCGACGCCCGTACTGAGAGTGCGGCCGAGGAGCAGGCTCTGGAGACGATGTGGCAGGAGCCAGCGCCCCTGGCGGAGAGCGCCCGACGTGTGGCTCAGGCGATCGAGGCGACTGAGCAGCTCCACGAGCTAGCCGCCGACTTCCCGG
>JADFRV010000247.1 GCA_022561095.1 Chloroflexota bacterium
AGGCGATCGTCATCTACTCGGAGCCCGGCGGCCCTATGGAGGCGCAGCTCGCTTCCTACGTCAGCGAGAACAACAGCCGCCTGCCCATCGTCGCCTTCATGGCGGGGCGGTTCATGGACGCCATGCCCGGCATGCGCTTCGGCCACGCCGGCACTATCGTCGAGGGGAAGCAGGACACCGCCGCCGAGAAGATCCGCCGCCTCACCGAGGCCGGCATCTCCGTCGCCGAGGAGATATCCGACATCCCCAAGCTGGTGAAGCAGCGCCTATCTGCCGGTAGGCAGGCTTCAGAGTGAGGGAGGCCGCCTGATGGCCTCCATGTTCATCCGGCTGGAGGTCGACGCGGAGGCCGCCGCTGACCGCGAGCTGTCCAAGAAGCTGGTGGAGGTGTGCCCCGTCAACATCTTCGATCTGGACGGCGAGGGCAAGGTGCGGGTGGTGGAGGAGAACGAGGACGAGTGCGTGCTCTGCGACCTCTGTGTGCAGGCGGCTCCGGCCGGCCAGGTGCGCGTCATCAAGCTGTACGAGGAAGAGTCAGGCTAGCCGGCTACGGTCTAGCCTCGCCCGCTAATCGCCGCCTCCGTCCGCCGTGCCTACCGCGGGCAGCGGGCTAACCAACTCACCCACCGGGTCGGCTAGCCACGCGATCATGCTGCCGGCCACGGCTAGAGTCGAGCAGCGAGGCTAGCTCAAACGGAACGGCGGGTACCGGTCGGTCACGAGTAGGAATGCGTACGCGTTTACCCGAAGCGCCCACCTCAAAACCCCGACCACGAAGTCGAAGAGACCGCGCGGATAGCGCCCGGTGATCAGGATGGCAAACCACGCGACGATCACGGCGATCACCGCAAGCAGCGCGAGGACGATGAGCACGATGAAGTGAGGGATTGCGAGCAGCCACTTCACCAGCGGGAGCCAGCGGTTCAGGTCCTGCTCGACATCCGGGTAGTCGATCTCGATGTGAACTGACTGCTCTTCGACGGTAGATGGATATTGGTCCGTAAGCAGAGCCAAGTACGCGATCACCCGTCCCTCGAAACGAGCCAGCTCGCGAGAGAAGTCGAACCACCAGCGCGGATACCGCTGCCGGACTACGATCATCAGCGCCGTGGCGACCGCTAGACCGATCGCAATTCCTTCCTCGCCCCCACTCAAAATAGCTAGGATGACCAGGATGGGAATGATCCAGATGACTCGTAGTAGCGTTGTGAGTCGGTTGAGCTGTTCTGGGTAATCGACCTCGAGGCGTGCGGGATAACTCTCAGGCTGGGCGATCAATGTGTCCTCCTTCGCTCAGTGCGTGTAGGCTGTCGCGGCTCTTCACTAAGTATTTGCCTAACTCTCCCGCCACCTTAACTCGAATAGCCGCGCCGGGTCCTCGAAGCCGCGCAGCTTGGTCTTGCCCAGGTCGGCGAACATGAACTGCTTCCCCGCTGCAAGCTCCCTAACGACGATGGGGGCAAGAATCTGACCCGCCTCAGCGTGGGCGCATATCCGCTCCGCTAGTCGCCGCCTCCGTCCGCCGTGCCTACCGCGGGGCCAACCTCTTCCGACATCGGGATCTTTGGGAGCCACTCCAGCCAGGAGGGCAGATACCAGTTCCACTTGCCCAGGAGCTTCATCGTCGTCGGTAGGACGAAGGCGCGGATGATCGTGGCGTCGATGGCGATGGCGGCCGCCAGGCCGAAGCCGAACTGCTTCAGGCCGATGTCCCTCGTGAAGGCGAAGATGAGCGCTACCGCAACCATAATCGCCGCCGCGTTCGTGATCACGCCGGCGGTCTCCTTCATGCCCTGAGCGATCGCCTCGTCGGTGCTGAGCCCCTGCTCATACTTCTCCTTGATCCGCGCCATCACGAACATCTCGTAGTCGATGGATAGGCCGAACAGGAGAGAGAACAGGAACAGCGGCAGCCAGGACTCGATGATGCCCGTGGCCTCAAAATCGAGGATCCCCTCCAGCAGCCAGCCCTCCTGGAACACCAGCACGAGCAGGCCGTAGGCGGCGAACACGGAGAACAGGTTCAGGACGATGGCCGTGACAGCGATAACGACCGACCTGAACGTGAGCAGGAGGATGATGAAGGCGAGCCCCAGGACGAAGGCGAAGACGATGGGCGTCCGGTCGATGATGTTCTCCCTGAAGTCTATGTTGGCGGCCGTGGCGCCGGTGACCAGGGCGTCAGCGGAGCTGTCCTCGAAGGCCGCCGGGATCAGGTCGTCGCGCAGCTTGTTCACGGCGTCTATCGCGCGGTCCTCGCCGGCGTCGCCGTTGACGGGGATGAACAGCAGAGCCGTGTCGCCGGCGTCGCTGAAGTCCGGCTCCCGCGCCACCGCCCCGTAGAGAGCCTCCGGGTTGTCCTCTGAGACCAGGTCCTCTCCCACCAGGCCCAGCAGCGCGGCGGTCGAGTCGCGAATCTCCTCTGCGAAGACGTTCTGCTTCTCCCCGGCGTCAACAACGACGATGGCCGGCTGGACCAGGCCCAGCTT
>JADFRV010000086.1 GCA_022561095.1 Chloroflexota bacterium
TGCACGCCTGGGACCGCTACGTGATTGACGGGGTGGTCAACGGCCTAGCCTCTCTGATGCGACTTAGCTCGGAGAAAGTCCGTCTGGCGCAGGCAGGACAGGCGCAGATCTACGGGGCAGCGATATTCATCGGCGTGGTGGCCATGATCGCCGGCGTGCTGATAGCGAATCCCTGAGGTAGATGTGCTCACCTTTATCATATTCTTCCCGATCGCAGGAGTGGCCGCCATCCTGCTGCTGCCGCGTGAGCGGGAGAGCTGGGCGAAGTGGATAGCAGCCGGGGTCGGCGCCGTGATCCTGGCGCTCACACTGACGCTGTTCGCCGCCTACGACCGCGACCCGGGCGGCTTCCAGTTCGTCGATAGCACTACCTGGCTGGAGTCGGACTTCGTCGACTTCACGCTCCAGTACGCCGTGGGCGTGGACGGCCTTTCGCTAGCGCTGGTGGCGCTCACCGGCTTCCTGTTCCTGGTGGCGGTGCTCATCTCCTGGCGGATTGACCTGCGGCCGAGGGAGTACTTCGCCTGGATCCTAGTGCTGGAGACGAGCCTGCTGGGGGTGTTCAGCGCCCTGGACTTCATGCTGTTCTTCATGTTCTGGGAGATAGAGGTCATCCCGATGTTCTTCCTGATCTCTATCTGGGGGAGCGGCCGCAAGCTGTACTCGGCCTGGAAGTACGTCCTGTATACGCTGTTCGGGTCCAGCTTAATGCTGGTGGGGATTCTGGCGCTGGGGTTTACCGCCGGGACGTTCGACATCCGCGAGCTGGGGCAGATAGGCGAGATCAAGGGGGCGATTCTCCCGGCTTGGACGATGTTCTTGCTGTTGATCATCGCCTTCGGGATCAAGCTGCCGGTGGTGCCGTTTCACACCTGGCTGCCGGACGCGCACACGGACGCGCCAACGGCGGTAAGCGTGATTTTGGCCGGGGTGCTGTTGAAGATGGGGGGCTACGGCATCCTCCGCCTCAGCTTCTCGATCATGCCGGACGTGGCTCGAGACGCCTCGGTGTGGCTGGCCGGGTTCGCGGCGGTGAGCATCATCTACGGGGCGCTGGTGACGCTGATGCAGACCGACCTGAAGCGGCTGATCGCGTATTCGAGCGTAAGTCATATGGGGTACGTGCTGCTGGGAGCGTCGGCGCTGGGGACGGTGGGGCTGGCGGGGGCGGCGATGCAGATGTTCACGCACGGGCTGATCACCGGCCTGCTGTTCGTCCTGGTGGGGATGATCTACGACCGCACCCACACGCGGAACATCGGTGATCTTTCAGGGATGGCCCACCGGATGCCGTTCATCGCGACGATGATGGTGATCGCGGGGCTGGCCTCGCTGGGGCTGCCCAGCCTGGCGGGGTTCGTCGCAGAGGTGACGGTGTTCCTGGGCACCTTCGATAAGCACGAGTTCTTCACGATAGTGGGCGTCATCGGCATCGTGCTCACGGCGGGGTACATCCTGTGGATGATCCAGCGGGTGTTCTGGGGCGAGCTGAACGAGAAGTGGAAGGAGATCGGCGACGCAACCGCCTGGTGGGAGCGAGGGCCGCTGCTGGCGATGGTGGCGGTGATCTTCGCGGTGGGAGTGTACCCGGCGGTGGTGCTGGACCTGCTGGAGACGGGCGTGGCGCCGATAGCGGAGAGGTTGGCGTGAGGGACATGCCGATAGGTGAGGTTGAGGGGCTTGCTGGCGACCCTTCGGCAAGCTCTCCGAGCGGAGCATCGGTCCGACAGCGATCGGACTCCGAGCACGGAGAGTCCGCAAAGCGGACAGGGCAGGCTCTGAGGGTCGCCCCTACATTGGGGCGTAATGGATAGCGTTAATCGGTTCGGGCCGGAGCTGATCCTGCTGGCGATGGCGGGGGTTATCATCCTCGCTGACCTGGGCTGGGCCCTGGCGGGCACGGGGGCGGAGCGGTGGCGGCGGGGGGCGCTGGCGGCGCTCGCCTTGACGGGCACAGCGGCCTCGATCGTCTGGTCTGCGCTGCTGATCGCCTTCGACGAGCAGGGTGAGGCGTTCAGCGGGATGATAAGCGTGGACGCGTTCGCGCTTTTCTTCAACTTCCTGTTCGCGGGCATCGCCGCCATCGTGATTCTCAGCTCTATCGACTTCCTGCGCGGGAACCGGTTCGTAGCCGAGTACTACGCGCTGGTGCTGGCGTCAACGGCGGGGATGATGCTGCTGGCGAGCACGATAGATCTGATCGCGATCTTCGTGGCGCTGGAGCTAACCGGCATAAGCCTGTACATCCTGGTGGCGTTCATGAAGGACGGCCGCTCCAGCGAGGCGGGGCTGAAGTACCTGCTCCTGGGAGCGATAAGCTCGGCCGTGGCGCTATACGGGATGGCCTACCTGTTCGGCATAACCGGTTCTACGTCGCTGGACGACATCGGGCAGGTGGTGAGCGAGGCGAACACCGAGACACGCTCGGCGCTGGTGCTGGCGATGGTGTTCCTGATAGCCGGGTTCGGGTTCAAGATGGCGATCGTGCCGTTCCAGATGTGGGTGCCGGACGTGTACGAGGGAGCGCCGACGCCGGTGACCGCATTTCTCTCCGTGGGCAGCAAGGCAGCGGGGTTCGCGGTAGTGATGCGCATCTTCCTCACCGCGTTATCTCCCGGAAACCCAGCGGAGGGTGGTTTGGATCCCAGCGATTGGGCAATCGTGTTCGCCATACTGGCGGCGATCTCCATGAGTCTGGGGAACATCACGGCGCTGGTGCAGGGGAACATCAAACGGATGCTGGGCTACAGCTCAATCGCCCAGGCGGGCACTTTCCTCATCGGCCTGGCGGCGGTGGCCGCCGCCGACCCCCAGCTGCTGCTGGGGACAAGCTCGGTGCTGTTCTTCCTGGGTACGTACGCGTTCACCAACCTGGGGGCGTTCATCGCCATCATCGCCATATCAAACAAGATCGGCTCGGACGAGATTGCGGACTACGCGGGCGTGGCGAAGCGTTCGCCGCTGCTGGCGCTGGGATTAACAATCTGCCTGCTCTCGCTGACGGGGATACCGCCGACGGCGGGGTTCATCGCCAAGGTGTACGTGTTCAACGCCGCCGTGCAGGCCGATCTCGTCTGGCTGGCGATCGTGGGGGTGCTTAACAGCGTGATCGCGGCGTACTACTACCTGCGTGTGGTGCTCAACATGTACACCGCCGAGCCAGCGAGCGAGGAGAGCATCCAACCCGGATACTACCTGGGGCTGGCGATGGTCGTGGCCGTGGTGGGGTTGCTGGTCGTCGGTATATTCCCCAGCCCGCTGCTGGAGGCGTCCGAGGCGGCGGCCGAGGTCTTCTCCTAGACCCTGGAGGCTCCGGTGCCCGAGCACGTAGTCCCTATCGCCATCGCCCAGCCGTTCGTCAAGGCGGTTGGCGACGAGTGGCTAGCTACGATCGCGCTGCGGGTGCTGGAGGAGGAGGATACGCCGCCCTGCGAGCTAAGCGTCACGGTGACGGACGACGAGACGGTGCGCGGGCTTAACCGAGAGTACGCGGGCGAGGATGAGGTCACAGACGTGCTCTCCTTCTCGCAGCAGGAGGGGGAGGAGCTCGTGGGGCCGCCAGGCGGCGTACCGGCGCTGGGCGAGGTGGTGATCGCCTATCCGCAGGCGGCACGGCAGGCGGAGGAGGAGAGCCGCAGCGTGGAGGAGGAGGTCACGCGGCTGCTGATCCACGGCACGCTACACCTGCTGGGGTACGATCACGCGGAACCGGGGGAGGAGCGCCGCATGAGGGGTCGAGAGGAGGAGCTGCTGGAGGTGATTAGCGAAGTGTAACTCTTCGGAGGATTCTAGCCTGCCCCCCGCTGGTGACCGAAAAGGAGAAGCGCTCCGAGCCTTTTTCGTCGGGGGTGCGGCGATGAGACGTGGAGCGCTGTCAGTAGTAGGTACGACGGTTGGTGATGGGTAGATTTATGCGCATTGAACAGGGCGAGAGGCTTGTCAAGAGCCAGCACACTCGGTTCGAGGTTTGTCCGCGACCCCTTTGATTCGGTATGGCAGCCGCCATATAATGACCGCGTAGTGAGCACCAAGGTCCCTTCGACAGGCTCCCCGTCTGGGCGGGCAGGACAGGTCCTGTACCGTAAGTGGCGCCCCCAGACGTTCGCTGAGATCGTCGGTCAGGAGCCGGTCACGCGAACCCTGCGCAACTCCGTCGCTTCCAAACGAATCGCCCACGCGTATCTGCTGAGTGGGCCGCGCGGCACCGGCAAGACCAGCCTGGGGCGACTCGTCGCCAAGGCGGCCAACTGCGCCAACCCCGGAGACGGGGAGCCCTGCAACGAGTGCGACTCCTGCCGCGCCTTCCTGGAGGGGCGGGCGATCGACTTCATCGAGCAGGACGCGGCGAGCCACAACAGCGTGGACGACATCCGTCAGCTGCGAGAGAACGTGGTGCTCAACCCGATGTCGGGCGAGTACAAGGTGTACCTGCTGGACGAGGTGCACATGCTGAGCGGCAGCGCCGAGAACGCGCTGCTCAAGACGCTGGAGGAGCCGCCGCCGCACATCATCTTCGTCCTGGCGACCACGGAGCCTCACAAGGTCTCAGCGACGATCATCTCCCGCTGCCAGCGGTTTGACCTACGGCGCATCCCCACGCCCGCGGTGGCGGAGCGGCTGGCGTTCATCTGCGGTGAGGAGGGGTTCACCCTGGACGAGGTCTCGCTGCAGGAGGTGGCGCGCAGCGCCGGCGGCAGCCTGCGCGACGCGATCAACGGCCTGGAGCAGATCGTGACCTACTACGGCGCTTCGCCAAGCTCGGAGCAGGTACGGGAGGCGCTGGGCATCAGCGTGGACGCCCGCAGCGCCCAGCTCGCCCGGCTGCTGCTCGCCGACCCTTCGACGGAGACAGGGCAGGCTCTAGCCGAGGGGCTGAAGCTGGTGGCCGCCGTGCGGGACGACGGCGTGGACATGCGCCGGTTCTCGCGGGAGGTGGTCGGCTATCTGCGTGAGCTGCTGCTGGTGAAGGCAGGCGTGGCCGATACGCTGGATCAATCGAAGGAGACGCTGGCGGCGATGCAGGCGCTGGCCAAGCAGGCCAACCGGGCGGCAATCGTGAGCGCGCTCAAGGCGATAGGACGGCTGGACTTCCGCGACGACCCGCAGTCGTCACTGCCGCTGGAGCTGGCGCTGGTGGAGCTCGTCGCGGAGGCGGAGAAGCCGGTAGAGAGGCCGGCGGCGGCAGCGGAGAAGGCTGTCCCGGCCCCGACAGAGCCGGGGGAGCCGCAGTTCTCGATTCCCGCATCGACGGCGGAGGAGGTGGCTGCCACGGCCACGGGCGCCACTGTGGGCGCGCCGGAGCCGGAAGCAGCGGAGGCGGAGCCAGCGCCGACGTCCGCCGGCGTGCCAGAGGACCCTTCGGCAGGCTCTCCGAGCCCCGATTCATCGGGAGAGTCCGATAAGGGGACAGGGCAGGCTCTGTTGGCGCGGATCCGCGATGCCTGCAAGGAGAGCGACAAGCAGCTAGCGGCGCTCCTCAACGCTTCCTGCGAGGTGACGTCGCTGGAGGAGGACGTGCTGACGCTCGGCTTCTACCACACGTTCCACCTGGAGCGGATGGAGGCGGGCGGCTACGCGGATCGCCTGAGCGAGCTGGTGTCGCAGGAGTTGGGGAGGCCGATGACCGCCAAGCTAGTACACTCGCCGCGGAGGCCCACTCCGGGCAAGGTTAAGAGTGGACATCTGGTGCAGGCGGCCCAAGAGCTGGGCGCCAAGCCGATCGGAGAGGGAGAGCACGGCGACAGCTAAGGCCGGATGGGATGAATATATACAATACCGTAGGGGATTGGAGGTCTAGATGACGCAGCGTGGAATGAACCCGGATATGATGAAGCAGTTCCAGGCGCTCCAGGGCAAGATCGCACAGGCACAGAAGGCGCTGGAGGAGACGATCATAGAGGCGTCCTCCGGCGGAGGCGCCGTGGCGGTGGTGATGAACGCGCAACCGAAGCTGAACTCGATCACCATCCAGCCCGAGGTGGTGGAGGGGAGCGACGTGGAGATGCTGCAGGACCTGATCATGGCCGCCATTAATGAGGCGCTGGAGCAGATCAGGGCGGCGCAGATGCAACAGCTCGCAGGGGTTGCCGGCGGGTTGAACATCCCCGGCCTCACCGGCTAGCGGCCAAGAACGGACGGCGGCCCGGTTTCCGACTCGAAGGTGATCATCTCGTGAACGAACAGCCAACGGCGGCCCCGGGGCCGGTGGTCCGCCTGATCGAGGAGTTTCACAAGCTCCCCGGCGTGGGCCCGAAGAGCGCCCAGCGGCTGACCTACTACCTCCTGCGCATGCCGGTCGCCGAGGCGCGAGCGCTGGCCG
Source organism: Chloroflexota bacterium (assembly GCA_022561095.1). Taxonomy (GTDB): domain Bacteria; phylum Chloroflexota; class Dehalococcoidia; order SM23-28-2; family RBG-16-64-32; genus JADFNQ01. Next base: position 6,320 of record JADFRV010000086.1, read on the forward strand.
AGGCGATCCTGGAGGTGAAGGAGCGGATCGTTTTCTGCGCCACCTGTCAGAACGTCACCGACACCAACCCCTGCCGCATCTGCGACGGCGACCGGCGCGACCGGAGCATGGTCTGCGTGGTGGAGGAGCCGATGGACACCCTGGCGGTGGAGCGCTCCGGCAGCTACCAGGGTCTGTACCACGTGCTCCACGGGGCGATTTCGCCGATGGACGGTATCGGGCCGGAGGACCTCAAGATCGAAGAGCTGCTGGCCCGGCTGCGCGGCGACGAGGTGAGCGAGGTGATCCTGGCGACGAACCCCAACCTGGAGGGGGAGGCGACGGCGATGTACCTGACGCGTCTGCTACGGCCGTTGGGGGTCAAGGTGACGCGGCTGGCGCGGGGCCTGCCGATGGGTGGCGACCTGGAGTACGCCGATGACGTCACGCTGACGCGGGCGATGGAGGGACGCCAGGAGGTCGAGCAGTAGCATGACGCCGCCACGGCTGTACAAGACGGAGGCGATCGTCCTGCGGCAGCGGAAGCTGGGCGAGGCGGACCGCATCCTCACGCTTCACACGCCGGCACACGGCAAGCTGGACGCCAAGGCGAAGGGCGTGCGCAAGACCACCAGCCGGATGTCGGGGCACCTCCAGCCGCTGAACCGCTGCATGGTGCAGCTAGCGCGGGGACGGACGATGGAGGTGATCGCCGGGTGCGAGACGTTGGAGAGCTTCCAGCGGCTGCGCGACGACCTGGACCGGCTGAGCCGCGCCCTCTACGTCGCCGAGCTCGCCGACCGCTTCCTGCCGGAGGGCGTGGAGAGCGTAGCCACCTATCGGTTGCTGCTGGAGACGCTGCGCCGCCTCCAGAGCGACGCGGATCAGGACATCGTGCTGCGATACTATGAGATGCGGCTGCTGGACCTGAGCGGCTTCCGGCCGGAGCTGGCGCGTTGCCTGGGCTGCGACCAGCCGCTTCAACCGCAGCAGAACTTCTTCGCGCCTGCTGCGGGAGGGACGTACTGCTCCTCGTGCGGCGCGGGAGCGGCGGGCTCGCGGACTCTGTCGCTGAACGGGCTCAAGGTGTTGCGACTACTCCAGCGCGCATCGTATAAAGAGACAGGACGGCTGAGCATGCCGCCGGCGCTAGCGCAGGAGGTGGAGCGCCACCTCCGCAGCTACATCGTCTACATGCTGGAACGCGACGTCAACGCCGCCGCCTTCGTGGAGCGGTTGCGACGGGAGCAGCAGCCGCTAGAGGTCTGAGCGATGCCGCTATACGAGTACTACTGCGAGAAGTGCGATAAGGTGTTCGAGGCGTTACGCTTGCTGCGAGAGTCGGACGCGGCTATCCCCTGCCCGGAGTGCGGCCGTGACGCCGAGCGCATCATGCCGACATCGTTCTCGGCGATGTCCTGGGCCAAGGGATACCCACAACGGGTGCCGTTTCACCAGAAGCCGGTGAGAAACGTGAAGCCGAAGAAATCGACTGTAGCGCCTGTGAAGGCGAAGAGCAAGCCTGCCGACCGGACAGGCAGGCGCGGCGCCAAGGCGGCGAAGAGGTAACCATGCCCCTGTACGAGTACCACTGCGAGCCCTGTAACGGCATCTTCGAAAGCATACGTCCGATGCGGGAGGCGTCCGTAGCCGTGCCCTGCCCGGAATGCAGCCGCGACGCCCCGCGCATCATGTCCAGCTTCAACGCCTTCACTTTCCGGGACGGCTATCCACGCCGCCTGCCGGACAAGGGGACGTTCTGGCACATGGGCAAGGAGGTCAAGCGGCGCGCCAAGCGTATGAGCTGGTACGACCACCCCGAGCTGACGCCGCCCAAGCCCAAGCCCCGGCCCGCCAAGGGCGCGGCTACGGCGGCCAGGGAGAGACTGGCCGCACAGGCCAAGGACGTGTCCTACCGTGACCGCTGGGGTGTGGACGCGCGTGGTTTTCGCCAACCGAAGGCGGCGAAGAAACGCAAGCCGGCGCGCAAGACGATCACCTAACCCGTTGGCAAGCCCAGGATGAGCGGTACGCCGCGGGTTAGCTGCGCCGTTCCAGCACGTAGTCCGTGAGATCGTAGAGAGCCTGGCGGGCCGCGCCGTCAGGGAGCACCGATAGGGCTTCGTGGGCGCTGGCGCAGAAGTTTCGGGCCATCTCGTACGACTCCTGCGGTATGTCGGATCCCCGGATCGCCTCGACAGCCGGCGCCAGAAGCTCCTTACTGGGGCTCGCGAGGAACTTCTGGACGGGGTTATCTTCGGGATAGCGATCCATGAGGATGAGCGCGGGGAGGGTGAGCGTACCCTGCATGAGGTCGCTGCCCACCGGCTTGCCCATCTCCGCCTCGTCACCGGTCAGGTCCAGGATGTCGTCTACGATCTGGAACGCCATGCCGAAGTTGTACCCGTAGCCGCGCAGCGCCTCTATCCACTCCTCCGGTTCCTGGGCCACTACCCCGCCGCCCTGACAGGCGGTGGCGAACAACGACGCCGTCTTGCCGCCGATCCGCTGGAGGTAGTCACGCACCGTCTGACGGCTGTCGTAGGCGGTCAGGTCCTGACCGATCTCGCCTTTCGTCATCATCATCAACGTCTGCGCGAAGAGGCGGATGACGCGGATGTTGCCGGTACGCGCCACCTGGTCAGCGGCGTGGGCGAACATGTAGTCGCCCAACATCACGGTGGTGGCGTTGTGGAATGTGCTGTTCGCCGTGGGCCGGCCACGGCGGGTAGCGGCGTTGTCGATGACGTCGTCGTGAACGAGGGAAGCGGTGTGCAGAAGCTCAACGGAGGCGGCGAGCGGTACCAGCAGGTCGAGGTCGTACTCACCAAAGCGCCCGCCTAGGAGGGTGAGAGCAGGGCGCAAAAGCTT
>JADFRV010000087.1 GCA_022561095.1 Chloroflexota bacterium
ACCTGAAGACGGCGATCGCGGCCGCCAAGGAGATGGAGCGCTACGGCGTCTACTGGCTGGAGGAGCCGCTGGACGCCTACGACTACGACGGCCTGGCCGAACTGCGCTCCCACCTGACCACGCTGCGCCTGGCCGGGGCCGAGCTGAACCGCGGGCCGGAAGAGATACGCACGTATCTAGACAAGGGCTGTCTGGACGTGTACCAGCCGGACTGCACGTTCATCGGCGGCATCTCCACGACGCGCAAGATCGCGGCCCAGGTGGAGGCGGCGGGGAAGGTGTTCACGCCGCACACCTGGACCAACGGCGTCGGCATGATGGCGAACCTGCACGTAGCCGCCGCCTCGTCCAGTGTGCCGTACATCGAGTTCCCCTACGACCCGCCGAACTGGACGCCCGAGACGCGCGACTTCATCTTCGCGGAGCCGCTGCGCATCGACTCCGAGGGGTACGTCCACCTGCCGCAGAAGCCCGGCCTGGGGCTGGAGCTGGACGAGGAGAAGCTCAAGAAGTACGAGCAGGCGGACGCGAAGCGGCTGATCTGATAAGGCCCAACACCGCCGGCCAGGACGATCTCGCCCAAGCTTGACATATTTGCAATGCCGACTATAATGTGCCTCGCAACGAAGGCGGGGCGTTTGCGGCATGGCACTCAACCGTTTTAGAAGGAGGTTCCCATGGGCTCCCAGGAGAATATCAAGGTCGTCCAGGACCTGATACAGGCCAATCGCGACCGCGACGAAGCGCGATTGAGCCAGCTGCTCACGGAAGACGCCGTCATCCGGGTCGCGGGAGTGCCCCGCGCCCTGGGAGGGGTCACCCAGGGACGCGATCAGATCCTGGCCAATCTGCGCGAGCAGGGCCCAGCCGGCCAGGCGGAGATTCGTAGCATCTTCGCCGATGACAACAACGTCTGTGCCGTGTTGAAGGTGTCAGGGCCGTTTACCGGAAGCCAGCACTTCCGGGGCAGCGACAGGCCCTTCAGCACCTACGAGTGCATAGTCTACGGGCTGGATGGCGGCCGCATTAAGGACCAAACGGTCTACATGAACTTCCTGGACGTCTACGTCCAGGCCGGCCTCGTTCCGCTGAACTCGCTGACGGCGCAGGGCTAGGACGGCCCCACTCTCGCCGCTCACCCCCGCCTACGTCCCTACGATATCCCCCCGAACCCGGGCGGCATCCCGTCCAGGTGGGCGACGTCGTTCAGGCGCCAGATAACCCGCCGCTCGCCCTGGGCGCGGATGGACGTGATCCCCGCGTTGAACGGGTAGAACACGAAGTCGCGCTCCAGCCCCAGCACGTGGCTGACGTAGGTCTGGATCACGGCCGCGTGGGCGACGACGGCCACCCGCTCGCCGCCGCACTCCCTGACTATGCTGTCCATCGCCGCGACGATGCGGCGGCGGGCGGCGGCGCTCCCCTCACTGCCGGGGAACGAGTCCCAGGTCGGCTCTCGAGCGACACGGTCGCGCACAGCCCGCGCCTCATCCTCCGAATAGGTATCGAAGTCGCGCTGCGCCTGGCCGAGGTCCACCTCGCGCAGGTCATCCAGCGTGCGCACCTTAAGGTTGGCGGCGCCGGCGATGGCCCGGGCCGTCTCCTGCGTCCGGCGCAGCGCGCTGGAGTAGACGGCATCGACCCTCTGGCGAGCGAACCGCTCCGCCAGGCGGCGGGCCTGCTCGCTTCCCACCTCGCTCAGGGGCGGATCATCGTCAGGGCCGGTGTATTCGCCGCGGTTGCCCTCCGACTGGGCGTGGCGCACCAGATACAGCCGCGTCGCCTCGCCGCCGATGAGCAGCAGGTCGCGGAAGTAGTAGGCGACGGGCTCGCCGCGGGGCTCGGACTCGGCTTCAGGGGTCATCTCCAGAGCGAATGATACGTGATTCCCCGGCGTCGGGCCAACCCTACGGCCTGGCGGCATCCGGAGCATAAGCTATACTCACAGCGATGACGGCCTCAATCTTCTCGAAGGGGCGCGGTGGAGACCGGCGTTAGCTACTTCTCCGCCCGTACGCTACGCCACGTCCACGCCGACCTGCGGGAGATCGTCGACCACGGCTGCACGTACGTTGTCCACTGCTATACCGAGACCGACCTCGCCTACTACCGCGAGACGATGCGCGAAATCGTCGCCGCGAGCCACGAGGCCGGGCTGGAGGCCTGGCTCGACCCCTGGGGCGTGACCGGCATCTTCTCCGGCGAAACGTTAACCCGCTTCCCGCTGGACCGCCCGGAGACGTGGCAGCTCCTCTCCGACGGCCGCCGTGTGGGCGTGGCCTGCCCCAACCACCCGCAGACCCGGTCGTTCCTGCGGGGCTGGATCGACGCCTGCGCCGCCGCCGGGGGCGACGTGCTGTTCTGGGACGAGCCGCACTTCTTCGTCGGTCTGTGGCGGGGCGACCTCTCCGGCGCCTGGGCCTGCCGCTGCGAGGCCTGCCTGTCGCTGTTCCGCGAGCGTCACGGCGGCGACATGCCTCTCGAGTTCACGCCCGAGGTCCGCGCCTTCCGCGAGTCGTCCCTCGTCGAGCTGCTGACGGAGATGTGCCGCTACGGCCACGAGAAGGGGCTGCGGAACGCGCTCTGCCTGCTCCCAACAGACCTGGCCGCCCACGGCTTTCCCCAGCAGCAGGAGGGGCTGGCCCGCGCCCTGGAGCGCCGCCTGGCACAAGCCCCGGCGGGCGCACTGGAGGCGATGCTGCATTTCGGCGTGGGGGAGTTCGAGGCGGCGGCGGCGATCCCCGACCTCGACGTCTTCGGCTGCGACCCTTACTGGTACATCTTCGGGACGGAGGCGGAGCCGTCCGTGCGGGCCTATGGCGAGGCGGCGGCGGAGGCGGCACGAAAGCACGGCCGCGGGCTACAGCTCTGGGTACAGGCGTTCTCCGTACCGGAGGGCCGCGAGGAGGAGCTGCGCGCGGGCCTGAGGGTGGCGGCGGAGGTGGGGGCGACACACGTGGCGGCCTGGAGCTTCGAGGCGACGGCGAGCATGTCGCAGATCCGCTGCGCGCGGCCTGAGCTGGTGTGGGGCGTCCTGGGGGAGGAGTTCCGGCGGCTGCGGACAGCCTGAGCGGGGGTGGCTACCCCTAATCCTGTATTTGCGTCAGATGCGCCAGGTCGTGGTCTGAGATGTGCCGCACCAGCGTGCGCAGGCTGGCCGGGCCGAACTCCGGGTGCCTGAAGCGGCGCTCCCACCCCTCTTCCGAAAGGCCCGCGAGGATCTCGACGTTGGCCGCGCGCTGCGCCGCGTACGCCTTCAGCGCCACCTCCACATCTCGCTCCCCGTATCGCAACGCCGCCGCCCAGTCGTTCTGGTCAAACGGTTGCAGCTCCGGCTCGTCTGCCGAGAGGACCTGCCGCAGGCGCCACCCCAGCGCCACCTCGATATCCGCCAGGTGCGCCGCTATCTCAGACGCCGACCAGCCGTCGCCCGCCCCACCTGAAGCTGCCCGCACAGCCTCCGCTATCAGTTTCGGCGCCGCCGCCATGCCCTCGACTGTGTCGACCGGCATCTCGACCTCGCTCTCGCAGATGGGGCAGTGCCTGCGGGTCGTCTCCACCGTCATCTCCTACCCCCTCGGCAGGCCGAGGCCGCGGCCGGCGATGATACCGCGCATGATCTCGCTGGTGCCGGCCGCGATCGTCAGCGCCGCTGCGAACAGATAGAACTGCTCGATGCGTCCCCGTAGCGGCGCCCAACGCGACCCCGGCTCGATCTGGCCGCCCAGGCCCAGCATCTCCATCCCTGCGCCGGCCAGACGCTGCTGCAGCTCGGAGCCGTACATCTTGGACATAGAGGCCTCGGCGTTAGGGATCTGGCCCCTCGCCTGCATAGAGGCGACCCGATAGGCGAGCATCCGGCCCGCCTGGAACTCGATCGCCAGCTCGGCCAGCTTTTGTCGCACGCGGGTGTCGTCCAGGAGCCGGCCGCCGTCCGACCTCGACTCGGCGGCGTACGCCACCAGCTCCTCGTACATGCGGATGCCCATCACGACGCGGTTGATGCCTGAACGCTCGAAGTCGAGGGTGGCGGCGGCCACGTACCAGCCGCGGTTCAGCTCACCGACGAGGCGGTCGCGGGGGATGCGGACGTTATCGAAGAACACCTCGTTGAACGTGTCGCGCCCCAGCATGTCGGTGAGCGGCCTCACCTCGACGCCGGGCGTCTCCATGTCCAGCAGGAAGTAGCTGATCCCCTTGTGCTTCGGCGCTTCCGGGTCTGTCCGGGCGAGGAGGATGCACCAGTCGGCGCGGTGGGCGTAAGAGGTCCATATCTTCTGGCCGTTGATGACGAAGAAATCGCCGTCCGCGACGGCGGTGGTCTGAAGGGAGGCGAGGTCGGAGCCGGATGAGGGCTCGCTGAACCCCTGGCACCAGACGGACTCCCCGCTCACGATGGCGGGCAGAAGCTGTCGCTTCTGCTCATCGGAGCCGTATAGGATGATCGTGGGGCCCACGCGGTCCGGCCCTACGCCGAGCTGCGTGGGCGCGCGGAAGTAGGACATCTCCTCGTTGTAGATGACCTGCATCATGTGGCCCGCCGCCAGGCCGCCGTGCTCCTCCGGCCAGCCAAGCGTCAGCCACTTGCGCTGGGCGAGCTTCTTCTGGAAAGAGCGCTGGAACTCCCAGCGGGCTTCGCCGGCCTCGCCCAGGGCGCCGGCGCCGCTCCAATCGGCGGGCAGCTCCTCTCGAAGGAACTCCCGGATATCGCTGCGGAACCTCTCCTCTTCAGGCGTGAAACGGAACTCCATTGCGCACCTCCATCTGACGGCGCCAGTATATACCAACCGGCCGCCGCCGAGAACCGCGGCCGAACTACCGCCCCTTGAACTCCGGCTCCCGCTTCTCCACGAACGCACGCGGCCCCTCCCGCGCGTCCTCCGTGTTCTGAGCGAGCGTCATCGCCTGCTGGGCCATCTCCAGCGCCTGGCCCACGTCGACATCGAGCGAGCGGTAGACGAGCCGCTTGGCGAGCTGGATCGCCACCGCCGGGCCCTTCGCCAGCTTGAGCGCGTACTCGCGGCTGTGGGCCATGAGCTCGTCGGCCGGGACGACTTCGCTGACGTAGCCGATACGCAACGCTTCCTCGGCGTCGAACAGGCGGCCGCTCCAGATGAGGTCCAGCGCCCGCGCCACACCCACGATACGAGGCAGGTAGTAGCAACCGCCGTCGCCGGGGATCAGACCCATGCGCACGTAGGTCATCCCGAACCTCGCCGTGTCCGCGGCGATGCGGACATCGCACATGGAGGCCATGTCCATCCCCGCACCCACCGCCGCCCCGTTGACCGCCGCGATGTACGGCTTATCGAGCTGGGCGACGAGGCGGGGGATGCGGTGAACCGTATCGCGGAGGAAGTTGCGCGCCGCCGCCGGGGAGCGGCCCTGCGGCAGCAGCCCCTGGCCCTGGGCCTGCGCCTGCACGTCCATCCCGGTGCAGAAGCCGCGGCCCTCGGCGGTGAGGATGATCACCCTGGTCTCGGCGTCCAGGTGAGCGTCCTGGAGAGCGGCCAGCCACTCGTCCAGCATCTTGGGGGTGAAGGCGTTCATACGCTCCGGCCGGTTGAGGGTGATGGTCGCGATGCCTTCGCTCTTGTCGTATCGGATCTGTTCGAACTCCATGTCGCCTCCCATATCTACGCCTAGCTCATGACCAGGCCGCCGTCGACGCTGATCGCCTGGCCGGTGATGTAGTCAGCCTGGGGCGAGGCGAGATAGGCGACGACGGCGGCGATCTCGGCAGGGTCCGCCTGGCGGCCTAACGGAATGAACCGCCTCACGCCCTCCTTCACCATCTCGAAGGGGATGCCCATACGCTCGCCGGTACGGTGGAACGTCCCGTCCATCATGTCGGTGTCCGTGGAGCCGGGGCAGACCGCGTTCACGTTCACCCGGTGCGGCGCCAGCTCCTTCGCCAGCATCTGGGTAAGGCCGATAACACCGAACTTGGCGGGCGTATAGCCGCCGTACTGGGGCTGAGCCCGCCGCCCGGCCGACGACGACACGTTCACGATCTTGCCGCCCTCACCGCGCTCCACCAGGACCGCCGCCACCGCCTTGCAGCAAAGGTACACGCCGTTCAGGTTCACGTCCACCTCGCGCCGCCACTCCTCGTCATCCATCTCCCAGAGCGACCTCTTCCCCGATACGAGCGCCAGCCCGGCGTTGCTCACCAGCACATCGATCCGCCCCAGCTCGGCCTGTGTGCGCTTCACCATGTCCCGTACCTGGGCGGCGTCGGTCACGTCCACGTCCAGCGCCAGGGCGCGGCGGCCGAGGCGCTCTATCTCCTCGGCGACGGACTCGACGCCACGCCAGCCCGCCTCGCGTTCGGCCTGCGGGAACTCCTCCGCCAGCCGGCCTATCGCCGTTACCGCCACGTCGGCGCCCTCCTGGGCCAGACGTAGCGCCACCGCTCGGCCGATGCCGCGCATGCGTCCGGCGCCGGTGACAATCGCCACCTTGCCCTCCAGCCAGCCCACTAGCCGCCCCCTCCCGCCACCTCCGGCTCCATCGCCCGCGACCGCCGCTCCGACATCAGCCAGATGACGATGCTGAGGAGGAGCGTCACCGCCATGAACGCCGACAGACCCAGGAACGCCGCCTGCGTGTCCCAGCGGTCGACGAACACCCCGGCGATGACGCCGCCGGTGCCGCCGAGGCCGAATCCGGCGAAGAACGAGAAGCCGTAGCTGCGCCCCACCGCACCCGGCGGCGCATAGTCCGCGATCAGCCCCGTGAACACCGGCTGGTTGGCGAAGTAGAAGAAGATGAACACTGAGGCTATCACCACCAGCAGGGCGCCGCTGACCACCCCCGTCAGCACCAGCGCCGGCACGGCCAGCACCGCCAGCACCGGCGCCAGCCGCTCCAGCCTTACCCGCTGGGAGAGCGCCCCACCCACCAGCTGGCCCACCGCTCCCATGAGGAGGGCTACGGTGGCGAAGGCGCCGCCCAGGTCCGTGTCCACGAGCTCCTCCAGGTGCTGCGGCAGGAAGGTTATCACCCCCCGATAGACGATGCCGCTGAGCACGAACGCCGCGTACACCAGCAGCAGAGGGATCAGAAACCTGCGGACAGGCCGCGGCCCGGCCGCTTGAGAGCCGGATTCCACGAATTGGGCGGTGACGCCCCGACCAGCAGCGGAGTCGCCGAGCACCTTCGCCAGCTTGCCCGGCGCCTCATCTGCAGGCGAAAGCACCTCGGCTTCTCCCTTCAGCGGCAGGGTGGTGACCGAGAGCACCACCGCCATCACGGCCGCCGCGCCGGCCAGGACGAAGAAGGCCAGCCGCCAGTCCACCGCTACCGCCAGACCCATGGCCAGCGCCGGCGCCAGCGCCTGGCCTAGGTTGCCCGCTACGCCGTGGAACCCCAGCGCCAGGCCCCGCTGCCGCACACCCTGCGCCATCAGCGATAGCCCCGCCGGGTGATAGAGGCCGATGCAGAACCCCAGCAGAGCCAGCGTCGCTGCCAGGAACCACTCGTTGGGCGAGATGCCCACCAGGACCAGCGAGACGGCAGCGCCGACGAAGGCGTAGAGCAACACTCGCCGGGAGCCCAGCCGGTCGGTGAGGAATCCGGCGGGAATGGCGCTTGCCCCGAACGCCCAGGCGAAGACCGAGGCGATGGTGCCAAGGATCACTGCCCGCAAGCCAAAGTCATCCGCGATGCGGGTAAGGAGAACGGGATATGTGAGCTCGATGACGTGGACGAGGGCGTGAGCGAAGGCGGTATAGGTGATGAGGCGGCGTTCAGCGGCGTTCATGGGCGGTACCGCCGATTATAAGCCGCACACACGCGCCGTCGCCAGAGCGGGAGAGGTTTCAGCAGGTCCTAGAGAAGGTCCTCCGCCAGCATCTCGTCCAGCGTGGCCTCGAACGCCTTCAGGGTACGGTCGACGTCCTCGTCGGAGTGGACGCTGGAGACCAGCCCGGCGGTGTAGCCCATGAGGTCCACGCCGTGGTTGAGCATCCCCTGTTTAAGCGCCAGTGCCGCCTTGGGGAACGTACGCGGAGGCGCCTTGCCGTTGCGGGCGGGCCACTCAATGCTCTCCTGCGGCCGCGGGCACTCCTTACCCAGCGACACGTGGAAGTAGGAAGCCAGCCCATACACGCAGCCTTCCACGTCACGGGAGGTGAGCGCCTGGTTCATCCCACGCACCAGTTGCTCGGTGACGGCTTCGGCGCGGGCGTGGAACTCGCCCGTCTCCACCAGCGAGAGCATCTTAACACCGGCAGCAGCCGATAGGGGATTGGCGTTGAAGGTGCCCGGATGGAACACCCGCTGCCGGCTGTTCCAATCGGCGTCGTCTCGGAACTCGGTGAGCGAGATAACGTCCGTCTTCCCGGCCACCGCGCCGCCGGGAAGGCCACCGGCGAGGATCTTGGCCATCGTCGTCAGATCGGGTGTCACGCCATAACGGGCCTGGGCGCCTCCGGGAGCAACGCGGAAGCCCGTCACCACCTCGTCGAAGATGAGGACGGTGTTGTGTCGTGCGGTCACATCACGCAGCTCCGCCAGGAAGCCGTCTCGCAGGGGCAGACCGCCGAAGTGAGCACCAGTGGGCTCCAGGATCACCGCCGCCACGTCTCCCTCCGCCAGCCTGCTCTCAACCTGAGCGATGTCGTTCTGGGGCACGCTGATGGTGTTACTCAGCGTCGCCTCCGGGACGCCGGGCGACTGTGGCGTTTCCGGCTCCCCGTAACTGGTCCCCACCACGCTATCGTGCCAGCCGTGGAAGTGGTCATCGAACTTGAGCAGCTTGTCGCGCCCGGTGTAGGAACGGGCCAGGCGGATCGCCATCAGCGTCGCCTCCGTGCCGGAGCTAGTGAAGCGGACGGCTTCAGCGCTGGGTATCAGCCTCTTGACCAGCCCGCCCCATTCCAACTCCAGCTCATGACTGGCGCCATAGTGCGTGCCTTTGGCCGCCTGCTCCTGGACGGCCCTAGTGATCTCCGGATAGGCGTGGCCCAGGAACAGCGCGCCGTGCCCCATCACATAGTCCACGATCTCGTTGCCGTCCACGTCCCACTTGCGGCTCCCCAGAGCGTGGTCGACATAAAGCGGAAACGGAGTCAGGTGGCGGATATCGTGCGTGACCCCCGAGGGGAAGGTCTTCACCGCCTCCTGATTCAGCCGCGCCGAACGGGGATGA
>JADFRV010000088.1 GCA_022561095.1 Chloroflexota bacterium
CGTAGTCAGCCTCGGACAGCAGGTAGGTCAGGTCCGACGGAGGCAGGAGCTCGTCGACGTCGTCGAGGCCAGCCCCTTCGCCGGTTGACCGCCTCTGAGTGGAGCGCCGGACGGCGAGGACGCGCATGCCGTGGGCCCTGGCGAACTTGGCCACGTAGCCGCCGATTGCGCCGAGCCCTACGATGCCAACGGTTTTGTCGTAGAGTTCCTCGGCCAGGTAGGGGCGCCAAGTGCGCTCCGCCTGGGCGCGCATAGCTCGGGGCAGACCTTTGGCGAAGGCGAGCATCACCCCGATGACGTACTCGCCGATGGGTACAGCGTGTATGCCGCTTGCGGTGGTGAGGGTGACTTCTGATCGGGCCAGCTCACTGTCCAGCAGGCGGTCCAAGCCGGCGGAGGTGAGCTGTACCCAGCGCAACCCGAGCGCGTCAGCGGTAATCCCTGCAGGGATTACCGGCGAGGTGAACAGCACCTCGGCCTCGGCGAGGATGCGCGCGAGGTTCGCCTGCGCCTCCTCGTCCGTCTCCTCTTCCGGGCCGCGCTCCTCCGCGTAGGCGTACCAGACTGGCCTACCGCCGCGATAGACCCTCCGCTGCGCCCACGACAGCGGGATCACGTTCAGCCGCGGGCTCACCTCACGGATGGGGGCGACGAGCTCCTGGCGGAGGCCGAGGCTGAGGACGACGTTCACATCGCTCATGGGACTCCCCGCATTATATCGGGAATGGGCGGCTGAAGAGAACGGCATAACAATTCGGCCGCATGGCTTGTTGAATACTCGCGAGTCTTAACCGTTCGTTAACTGACGTTTAGGTTCGGTTGTCATAAGTTGTAATTGGAGGTAGTATCCTCCACCCGCTCCTAGATGAAATGCGGCTCTCCAGATGTGGCGAGCCCAAAAGGGAGGAACACTCTATGGCCGGGGACCTGCACCCCACCTGGCACGGAGAAAGCGATGACGTTGGCCCCAATGACGGGGTCGCACGACGGAGGCGCTTCCCTTCGCGCGTATTCTTGGTCGGCATGGGGGCGGCTGTCATGTTCGCCATCTTCCTGGCCGCGATGGGCGCCATCGCCGCCGGGTCCCCTTCCGAAGACCTGGCGCCTCTTCCGGCTGAATCGCCGGAGGCAGAGGCTACCTCTTCCATCGTAAAGAACCCGACGACCATCGCCAGCTCTTGGTCAGCGGGGCCTACGCCTGTGTCGCCTGCTCCCGCGCCCCCGGCCGCCTCCGATGCGGTTCGCCTGGCCGGAGAGGCGGACGAGGCCTACGGCGTGCGCATTGTCGTGGATGGCCAGGACTGGGGCGCCGACGATGCGGCACAGACGGCCAACGTGCAGGCGGTCATCAGCGCTATCGATCGTCTTCCGGCCACGGTGATCTCTGCAGTAGTCGCTCATGTCAACGGGCCCTTGACGTTCGTCTCTAACGACCAGGGCAGTACGCTGGACGGCTGGCAGCCCTACGGCGGCCAGCCGATGACCTACTACACCAACTCCGACCAGAGCATAGCCGGCTACCAGGCCAGCAACCAGGTGGTGCTCAGCGTCGGCGCCACCAGCATGTCCATCGGACACGAGATATTCCACGCCTACCAGTTCCGTAGTGTGGGCCCGGACCAGTATGCTCTGGCCCTGCTCCAGCCGGAGGTGCGGTCATTTATGGAGGCCGTTGGCTGGAGGCAGACCGGCAGCGACGAGGAGATCCGTCAGACAGTCAACCAACCGTGGTCGGAGCTGGACTCTCTCTACGTCTACGAAGGGCGAGCTCTCACCTACTCCTCGACAAACGGGGCGACCAGCACTATCAGCGCCGCCAACCCCGCTGAGGCGTTCGCCATCGCCGGATCCTTCTACTACACGCGGCCGTCGTGGATGGCGTTGCCGGACTGGCCCGAGTACTGGTCCTGGTTCCAGGCGAACGTGGGCTAGCGCCCGACGGCCAGACGGTTGATCAGCCAGCGGGGCAGGGCCGCCGCCTCCATCAGCTTCTGCGTCGCCGGTATGTCGTACTCCAGGCGATGTAGCGAGACTGTGCCCGATTCAGTGTCATAGGCGGCGTAGGCAGCGCGAGGATCGCCGTCGCGGGGCTGGCCGACGCTGCCGGGGTTGATGACCACCCTACGCTGGCGGTCTAGCTGCGCGCGGGCGCCGTCCTCCAGGTGGTACATCTCGCAACCCTGAGGATACTCTTCGCCCTCGCGGACTAGCATTGGCATGTGCGTATGGCCGACGAGGCTGAACGGCGTTCGCTGCCGCTCCAGGTGGGCCGTGGCCGCCTCGTAAGTGGAGAGGTACTCCCAGATGGGCCAGCGCAGGCTGCCGTGTACGAGGGTGAACTCGGCCTCGGCGGGTGGCGCTTCCCGGCCTGGGGTGGCATGAGTGACCTCCGGCAAGGCGTCCAGGTAGGCGGCGTCGTCCTCGGTGATCTGGTCGCGCGTCCAGAGGGCGGCCTTGGCGGCGTCCGGGTTGAACTCCTCCGTCCCTATCTTCCCGGTGGCCGCGCGGTCGTGGTTGCCGGCCACGAGCTTCGCGCCGGCGTCCCTGAGGCGGGAGATGCACTCCGAAGGCTGGGGGCCGTAGCCGACAGTATCTCCCAGGCACCAGAGGCCATCGGTGGCGCCCTGGGCCTCGGCGTGGCGCAGCACCGCCTCCAGGGCGGCGAGGTTGGCGTGGACGTCCGAGATGATGGCGATGCGCATCTATGCGCCGATGGTATATCGGAAGGTGGAGGGCGTCCAGGGTGAGCGCTCTGGGTGCGGGCGGCTTGGGACGCTAGCCCTCCCACCGTCAACGCACCGCGAACGGTCTCATGTCAGCCCTGGGATTCAGCAGCGGAAACCACCGTCTGCAGGAGGTCGTTCTGCTTGCGCAGTAGCTTGTTCTGTTCTCGGAGCAGGGCGACTAGCTCGTCGTTCTGTTCCTGCATCCGGCGAATGCCTGACGTCATGACCTTGGGAGGCGAGTCCTCCGGCATGGCATCCATGCACTTCTCCATCATAGTTGCAGGCATCTGTACTATATCCTCCCGCAACTGAGCACGTCGCTCAGCAGGAACGAGGCGACGAATCAGGACCGCGGCGCCAAACGTGGTGGCGGTCAGAAACAGGAGCTTCTTCATGATTCCTCCTTGCAGTGGCGGACTCTAGGCCTTCACATTGTACAGCCGAACGGGGTTATCGAAACCTCGCGAGAGGTTCATCGCCCCTCGGAATGTGTAGCCAGCGACGCGAGCAGCTGGTCCACCTCACGCATCGAGTACAGTTCGACCACCGTAGCGCGATGCGGAATCTCTTTCAGCGCCTGTCTGGCGTTCCTGAAGTGTGCCCTCCAGTGGCTGATTCCCCATAGCAGTATAGAGTCTCTGCTCAGGAAGGTCTGCCGGAACGATTCTCGGTTTGTCTCCCAGAGCAGCTCCTTGGTCCAAAATCTGGTGATGGTCCGCTTAAGAAGCCGCCAGTACACCACACGGAAGGGGAGCCTGAGCCAGACCACAGTCTCGGCCAGAGGCAGGATGAGGTCACGCGCGATGCCGTAGTTGCCGTCGCAGACCCAGCCACCATCGTGGCGGCCGAGTGCTTCGAGGATCTTCGCCCGAAACTCGTCCTCGGGCGTAGGTTGCCAGTTGGGACGGTGGAAGAGGGCGTCCAGCTCGACAACGGGCAGGCTTAGGGCTGCCCCAATCTGGCGGGCGACAGTGCTCTTCCCGGAGCCCGACGGTCCATAGACGACGATGCGTCGCCCGATGCGGCTAGCGTCTCCGGTCACTGGAGGAGGCGTTTGGTGGGGGCTGGTGAGACGATCATACTCTCAATGCAGAGCTAGCTCTCCCGCCAACTCAGCTCGAACAGCCGCACTGGGTCCTCGAAGCCGCGCAGCTCCGTCTCGCCCAGGTCAGCGAACATGAACTGTTTCCCCGCCGCCAGCTCCCTGACGACGATGGGGGCGAGAATCTGACCCGCCTCAGCGTGTCCGCATATCCGTGCCGCCAGGTTGACAGCCGTACCGAACAGGTCGTCGTCCTCCGCTATCGGCTCACCGGCGTTGAGGCCAACGCGAATCCTTATCTCTTCCCCTCGCCCTTCGACAGGCTCAGGACGAACGGAGTTGCGCTCCGCGAACGCCCTCTGCATGGCGATAGCGCAGTGCAGTGCCTTGGTGGCGGAGGAGAACGAGGCCATGAAGCCGTCGCCCATGGTCTTCACCTCGGAGCCGCCGTGGGCCTTCAGCGCCTCCCGCACCATGCGCTCGTGCTCCCGTAGCAGCTCCCGCGCTTTGGCGTCACCGAGGCGCTGGGTGAGAGCGGTAGAGCCCTCGACGTCGGTGAAGAGGATGGTAAAGGTCTCGGCGGTGCCGGAGGGGAGGGTCGACTTCGACTCTTCGCGTGCTGCTACTGGGGCATCGCCGAGGAACTCTTCGATCACCTTCAGCGCGTGTTCGTCTTCCCAGTACACGAGCGGGCTGTCTGGCAGACGCACAAGCTGAGCGTTACGAACGCCGGATGCCACGAGCTGTAAGGATTCGGGACTGCCAGCCCGGCCCGACAATACGAGCGTCTGAGCCTCAATCTCTGAGAGGTAAGGAGTGATGTCCCACTCACCAATTACCTCTAGAAAGCGGACGAACAGCTCCTGGGTCATACTCTCGCGGACGAACGAGGCATACTCGCCGGCTCGCTGTCCTCCCGACCAGCCCATGGTCATTTGTGCCCAGGCCTCCGTGAAGACCTTCCAATCCTTCGATGCTAGCGACACGACTGTTCCCATCTGCGCCTGGTGGAAGTCAGGCCCGTTGATAGGCACCCAGAAGATCAGCTGATCGACAAGCTGCCGATGTTGGGCTGCAAATGCCGCAGCCTTCATGCAATTTCCTGTCAGGCCCAAGACGTTCACATGCTCGAAATCGAGACTCTTGCAGACGGCGTCCATATCGATCGCGTGATGGTGGGGGCTTATGGTATTCTCTTGAATCTGGCGCTGGGACATGCCTTCTCCCCTATTGTCGAACCGCACGATCGTCCGGCTCTCCGCGAGGTGCCGATACCAGGCAAAGAGACTCGCATCCTGGCACTCCAACGCTATGTGGCCGAATCCCAGTGGAGCAGTGATCAATAGCGGCGTGCCACCCTTGCCCATCGTCCAGTACGCGATGCTCACGCCATCCTCCGTTGTCGCGTACTGGATGCGCGGCTCCATGGTGGGAGTATTGTACGCCATCCGCGCCGAGATGCGTAGATGGTCACAGAGCGGCGGCACCGTATAATGGGGCCGTGAACGTCTCCGAGATCGGCGAGTTCGGGCTCATCGAGCGGCTGGCGAAGGCCGTAGGGGCCGACCGTCCGGAGTCGCTCATCGTCGGCATCGGCGACGACGCGGCGGCGTGGCGGCTAGGCGACTCGCTGGTGCTGGCGACCACGGACTCGTTGGTGGAGGGCGTCCACTTCCTGCCGGAGCGCACGCCGTGGGTCGACCTGGGGTGGAAGGCGCTGGCGGTGAACGTGAGCGACATCGCGGCGATGGGAGGCGACCCTCTGTTCGCGCTGGTCACTCTGGCGTTGCCGCCGGATACGCCTGTCGAGAATGTCGATGGGCTGTACGCCGGGATGCAGGAGTGCGGCCGCGAGTACGGTGTCACCGTCGTCGGGGGGGACGTGGTGCGGGCGTCGCAGGTGATGATAAGCGTGGCCGTCATCGGGCACGCTGACCTGGGCGCCGACGGCCAGGCGCAGCTCATGCGGCGGGACGCCGCGAAAGCCGGATTCGTGATCGCCGTCACCGGCAGCCTGGGCGACTCCGCTGCCGGCCTGAAGCGCCTGAAGGAGGGCGCTCCCGCGGACGACGCGCTGGTGCGCGCCCACCTGCGACCGCAGCCGCCGCTGGCGACGGGACGGCAGGCCGCCCGCCTGGAGGTGCCCTGCGCCATCGACGTGTCCGACGGTTTGCTCCAGGACCTGCGCCACGTCTGCGACCTGTGCGAGCTGGGTGCGGTGGTTCGGGCCGACGCGGTGCCGCTGAGCCAGCAACTGCGCAGCGCCTTCACCGCTGAGGAGGCGCTGGCGCTCGCCTGCGGCGGCGGCGAGGACTACCAGCTCGTATTTATCGCGCCCCAGGAGACGATGCGTCTTCTGCGGGCCTCGGCGCAGGTGCGAGTGACCGTCATCGGCGAGATGGACGAGCACCCGGAGCAGCGGCCCCGCCTCATGGACGCCTCGGGCGTGGAGATCAAGCTGCCCGAAGCGGGCTGGGACCACCTGCGGGCGTGAGTAAGCCTGCCCTGAGCGAGGCCGAGGGGACGGCTCGCTTCGCCAGCCGCGGCCCCGGCGAGACGCGCCGCCTGGGCGCGCGGTTAGGGCGGCTGCTGCGGCCGGGGGATACCGTGCTTCTCTCCGGTGACCTGGGCGCGGGGAAGACGGTGTTCGTGCAGGGGATCGCCCGCGGCATGGGGTTCCAGGGATCGGTGTCGTCCAAGTCGTTCGTGCTAATGGGCGAGTACCAGGGGCGTGAGTTCAAGCTGTACCACGCTGATCTCTACCGGCTGGAGGCGCCGGAGCAGGCCGAGGAGCTGGCGATGGAGGAGTACTGCGAGGACGGAGCGCTGGTGGCCGAGTGGCCGGAGCGAGCCCCGCACGTGTTCGCGCCGGATAGCCTTCGTGTACGGTTCGAGGTGACCGGCGAGCGTACGCGCGGCCTGATTCTGGAGGCGGGGGGCGAACGGGCGCGCTAGCTGGTGGAGCGTCTGATCGCCGACGCAGCGCCGGTCCGAAGTCGGAGACGCTGACGTGGAGCTCTCCATCGACACCGCCTCCGAGACCGCCTCCCTGGCCCTGTCGCGGGAGGGTGTTCTGCAGGCGGAGGTCACCTGGCGCTGCCGCCGCAACCACACGGCGGAGCTGCTGCCAACCATCGAGCGGCTGCTGTCCCAGGCGGGGGCCACGAAACGGGAGTTGACCGCCGTCTTCGCCTGCATAGGGCCGGGGATGTACACGGGGTTGAGGGTGGGCGTGAGCAGCGCCCAGGGGCTGGCTTACGCCCTCAAGCTGCCGGTGGTCGGGATCGGGCGGCTGGAGCTGGACGCCTACCAGCACGCCGCTTTCCCGGGCCGGATCGTGGCGGTGCACCGCGCCGGGCGGGGTGAGCTGGCCTGGGCCGCCTACCGGCCGCGCCCGTGGCGGCAGGTCACGGCTCCCCGTCTGGACTGGCCCGCGGACCTGGTAGCGGCCAGAGGCGGACGGGGCAGGTCGCTGTTCTGCGGCGAGGTGGACGATGAGCTGGCGGCGGCGATAGCGGAAGCTCTGGGCGACAGGGCGGTCATCGCGGCCGAGGCGGCCTCGGTCAGGCGGGCCGCCTCGCTGGCGGAGTTGGGGTACCGGCGTCTGGCCGACGGCGAGGGGCAGGGCCCGGAGGCGCTGAGGGTGATCTACCTGCGCCCAGCGGCTATCGTCCCTCCAAAGCGCTAGCCAGTAGCGGCGCCGGTGCTACAATAGGGCGCAACGTGGAACGCACCCTCGTTCTTATGAAGCCGGACGCGATGCAGCGCGGCCTCGCTGGCGAGATCCTGTCGCGGCTGGAGCGTCGCGGCCTTCGTATCGCCGCCCTGCGCCTGTTCCAGATGGAGGAAGCGCTGGCCCGCCGCCACTACGGGGAGCACGAGGGCAAGCCGTTCTACGAGGGGCTCATCTCCTACATTACCGCCTGCCCGATTATCGCCGCCGTCCTGGAAGGCAGCGACGCCGTGGAGGTCGTCCGCAGGACGGTAGGGGCCACCAATCCCGCTGAAGCCGAGGCCGGCACTATCCGCGGCGACCTGGCGCTGGAGACCGGCCGAAACCTGATCCACGGCTCCGACTCCCCGGAGTCCGCGAAGCGGGAGATCGCCCTCTTCTTCCGCGAGGACGAGCTGCACTCCTACGCTCGGGACGTTGATCGGTGGCTGTTCGAAGGCTAGCCTACTTCGACACGCTCACTTCGGCGACGCTGGAATTGCCGGCTTCGTCGAATGCCTTCACCGTTACGGTAAGACTGCTGCCCCTGGCCACCCCACGCATATCCCACTTATGGTCCAGGCTGGCGGACTCCGTCGTGAAGACCAGCTGCGAGTCGATATACAGCTCTATCTTCGCCACACCTACGTTATCCGTGCCCTCAGCACGAACCCTGAGCCAGCGGCCTCTAACCACGGCACTGTCGCTGGGGTTTACTATCTTCACCGTTGGCGCGACCGTGTCTGATTCGCCACCCGTGCCATCGCCGATACCATCAGACGTGCCATCAGACGTGCCGTCAGACGTGTCATCAGACGTGTCATCAGACGTGCCGTTAGAAGTGTCATCAGACGTGCCATCAGGTGTACCATCGGTGCCGCCTCCGGCGGGCACCGAGAAGAACGGTGAGCTGGCCAGCGCCTGCACCTCCACGTCCAATAACCCCACGTCGGGGTAGTCCCACCAGCAAAGCATAACGGACGTACAGTCCGAGTGAGAGAGGGCGAAGACGTGGCCCAATTCGTGCGGGATGGGGCCGATGCTGCACCACCAGTCAGCGGGGTTGCAGCGCCCCAGCGTGATGTCCAGCACCCTCTCGGTGAGCATCGCCGCGCCCCCGTCGTCGGGGTTGGAACAAGAGCCGCCGCCAGCATAGCCCCCGCGACCAACCTCTCCGGGGCTGATGCTCTGATGGATGAGGATTAGGTGAGCCCCAGTGCCACACCAGTACCCCAGCTCACGGAGGACGCCGCCCCAAATATCGCCTTGGTAGTAGATGGTGTCGCGCTGTCCCTGAACCACCTGAACGGCGCCAACGTCTAACGTCGAACCCACCTCGACCCCGTACCAGCCCTGGATATCGGCTACCGCCGCGTCTCATCCCCCATCCTTGAGCCCACGATGTAGAGCCCGTACGGCATCTCAGCCAAGGCGTTTGCGGCCTCATTACGGGCTGGAGCAACCTTTCCGCGCGGTTCAGCAACCATTTCGCACCTCATCAACAGTCTCTACTCCCTTCTAAGAGGCTGCCCTGGGGGAGCGGGGTCCCCCTAGGGCAGAGGGCGGCTAACCCATCAACCACTTCAGAGCAGGGTTCTTCTTGACCGGCTCAAGCTTCTCGATCAGGGCGTCGCCGCCAAGGACGCGGCCCGCGCCCAGCGCTCCCAGCACGGC
>JADFRV010000089.1 GCA_022561095.1 Chloroflexota bacterium
ATCGGATCCAAGCGATCAAGCGATTGGGAGCGACGGTTTTCATGCAGGGCGATCGTGTTGTTGAGGTCAACGCCAATCGCACCAAGATTACCGATGGCGAACTGCGGCTTGTCGCTGGATTCTCAGAGATGACCGATCTCTCGTTGGCACAGACAAAGATCAGCGATAACGGATTGGCTCATCTTCGCGGGCTACGTAAACTCCAGTGGCTCAATTTGTACCGCTGCGGTATCGGAGACGATGGGTTGAAACATCTCAAAGCAGTCAAGAGCTTGCAGCATTTGCCGATCGGTGAAACGAAAGTCAGCGACGCCGGTTTGCGGGCGATCAGTCGGGCGTCAGCGGGTACGTATTCGGCAAGTGCCCGCACGTGGATATCAGAGGAGCCGGACGCGATCACGAAGAAATCGATCGCGTCACTGACGGGGCGCAGATCGAGCACGGTCACGTCGATGGCCTTGTGACGGACGCCGGCCATCTCGAAGGCGAGGGGGCCGGAGATGGCGGCGGGGGTGGTGGTGAGGTCGGGCATGGAGGCGATGGTCTGGTGGGTGGTGGCCTCGCCGGAGCCGAGGACGAGGACGGGCTTCTTGGGGCAGTCCTTGGCGCGCTCGGCGCTGGTGACGACGACGGCGCCGCCGGCGTCGGTGACGAGGCAGCAGTCGAGGAGGTGGAAGGGGTAGGTGATCCAGCGAGAGGAGAGGACGTCGTCGATGGTGAGGGGGTCGCGCATCATCGCCTTCGGGTTGAGCATCGCCCACTTGCGGGTGGCGACGGCGATCTCGGCGAGCTGTTCGTGGGTGGTGCCGTACTGGTGCATGTGGCGCATGCAGGCCATGGCGTAGACGGAGGGCGGGCCGCCGACGTGGTAGGGCGACTCGAACTGGGGGGCGGGGAACCAGGGGTCGAGGCTGGGCCTGCCGGTGCCGGGGCGGCGGCGGTCCGAGTGGCCGCTCTGGCCGTGGGTGATGAGGGCTACGTTGATGAGGCCGGCCTGGATGGCGGCGGCGGCATGCTCGACGTGGATGACGAAGGAGGAGCCGCCGACGGAGGTGCTATCGGTGTACCTGGGCTGGATGCCGAGGTACTCGGCGACCTGGAGGCTGTGAGACCAGCCGGGGCCGGCGGTGAAGAGGCCGTCAACGTCGGACATGTCGATGCCGGCGTCGGCGAGGGCGTTGCGGGCGGCCTCGGCGTGTAGCTGGAGGCTGGACTTGCTGGGGACGATGCCGATCTCGTCGGACTCGTCGGCGCCGACGATGGCGACCTTGCCGGAGAGGCGGCGGCGGTCGGAGTTGGTGTGGCTATTCGATCGCACCTACTCCTCCTTCGCTACAGGCCGGAACCTGGGGAGGCTGATCTCTTCGCTGATATCCTCGAAGACGACCTCAACAGGCATGTCGCAGCGGAGGCTCTTCGGGTCGGGCTCAACGTCGACAAGGTTAGTGTACAGGCGGGGGCCTTCGTCCAGTTCCACGATAGCGGTGACGTAGGGGGTCTCCTGCGCCCAGCCGGGGTGGAAGGCGCGATGCTGGATGGCGTAGGAGTAGACTTTGCCGCGGCCGCTGACCTGGCGCCATTCGATATCCCAGCCGAAGCACTGTGGGCAGAACCGGCGCGGGTAGAAGTAGAAGCTCTGGCAGGCGCGGCAGAAGGGGAGCCAGAGTTCGTGGCTCTTGCAGCCCTCCCAGTAGCGCTGGGTCTCCGGGCTGGGAGTGGGAATGGGCTTGGCGTACTGCTGTTTGGGCATGCGTCCCTTCGACAAGCTCAGGACAGGTCCTTAACCTTAACGTGAAGTTCGGAATCGTCACCGATGGTAGATGGCGCGGATGGGCGTGTCAAGGAGCGGGGACGATAGCCGGTAGCATCTCGCTTTCAGAATAGGTGGTTGCCGGCACAGCCTTAAGGGAAGGCTGCCTAGACCCCCGAACAGTGCAGCATTCCACCAAGAAATGAAGTGTGCTATACTACCGCGAGCCGGTAGCGCTAAAATTCACAAAGTTTAGGCCGTATGCTTTCCGACTGGGGCCACGTAGGTTTTCTCCTCCTCCTTGCGCTTGTCTTCCCCATAGGCGGGATCGCCTCCTCCTGGATGCTCGGCCTGCTCAAGGTGCGGCCCCAGGCGCCCGACCCGATCAAGGAGGACATCTTCGAGTGTGGTGTGGAGACGGAGGGCACGGCCTGGGTCCAGTTCAACTTCCGCTACTACTACTACGCCCTGCTGTTCGTGATCTTCGACGTGGAGGCCGTCTTTCTCTATCCCTGGGCCGTCTCGCTCGACGAGGCTTCGGTCGCCGGCTTCGTCGCGGTAGTCACGTTCATAGTCATCCTGACTATCGGCCTGGCCTACGCATGGCGCAAGAAGGCCCTGGAGTGGCAGTGACGTGAGACCGCACCCGAAAGCCTGCCTGCCCCGCCAGAGGCGGGCAGGCGGTAGGCGGGGATGCGACATGATGGTTGGCAGCCTGGCGCCGCCCCAATCGGATCGGGGCGGGGGTGCCACCGCATGACGACGGTACTGTCCGGCTTTGATCTCGCGCACCGCCTCCAGCCAAAGCTCCCCGACGCGGTTGTAGACGCCACGCCCGAGTGGGCGGAGGTGAAGCCGAACCGCCTGCTAGAGGTCTGTACCTTCCTGCGAGACGACCCTGAGCTTGACTTCCGCTTCCTCAGCTCCCTCACCGGCGTGGACCGGCTGGACCACTTCGAGGTGGTCTATCATCTGCTATCGATCAGCCGCAATCAGGCGACCACCCTGAAGACCCGTTGCGACGACCACGACAACCCGGAGGCGCCGTCCGTGGTGCCGGTCTGGCGCGGCGCCCACCTCCAGGAGCGCGAGGCGTTTGATCTGCTGGGGATCCGCTTCCAGGGCCACCCTGACCTGCGGCGCATCTTCCTGTGGGAGGGGTTCCCCGGCCACCCCCTGCGAAAGGACTGGCTCAACTTCCCCGGCGGCCAGATGGCAGGGCTGGAGCGCTACCCCGGCGAGCCGGGCGGCAAGCTGGAGGGGAGGGGCTAGCCCGTGGCGATGAAGACGGAGCCGTTCGTGGTCAACATAGGGCCACAGCACCCCAGCACCCACGGCGTGTTCCGCATGCGCCTGACGCTGGACGGCGAGCGGATCATCGACGCGGACATGGTGATCGGCTACCTGCACCGAAGCATGGAGAAGCTGGCCGAGGAGCGCAGCTACACCCAGAACATTCCCTTCACGGACCGCACCGACTACGTGGCGGCGATGACCGGCAACCTGGCCTACGTTCTGGCAGTGGAGAAGCTGTGCGGGATTGAGCCGCCGGAGCGGGCGCAGTGGCTGAGGGTGATCATGTCGGAGCTGCAGCGGTTCGCCAGCCACTCCATGGCGGTGGGCGTGTTCGCCAACGACTGCGGTACCTGGCAGACGCCGGTCATGCACATGTTCCGCGAGCGGGAGAAGATCCTGGACCTGTTCGAGATGGCCTGCGGCGCCCGGCTGACGACAAACTACATGCGTATCGGCGGGGTGTCCAGGGACGTTCCGCCGGAGTTCATGCCCGCAGCCCACAAGCTCATGGAGGAGCTGCCGAAGCGGATGGGCGAGTATGAGGACCTGCTGCTGGAGAACGAGATCATCGTCGCCCGTTCTCGCGGCATCGGCGTGCTGACGCCGGAGGTGGCGATCGACTGCTCGCTGAGCGGACCGATGTTGCGGGGGAGCGGCGTCGCCTGGGACATCCGCAAGGCTGACCCTTACTGCGTCTATGACAAGCTGGAGTTCGACATCTGTGTCGGCACCGACGGCGACGCCTACGACCGATTTCTGGTGCGGCTGGCCGAGATGCGACAGAGCATCCACATCGTGGAGCAGTGCCTGGAGATGATGCCGGAGGGCCCCGTGCACTCGCAGATAACGACCGCCACGGCGCAGCCCGGGGGCGCACCTTCGGCGCCGCTGGCCATCCGGGTCCCAGCCGGCGAGGCGTACGGGCGCATCGAGTCGCCCCGGGGCGAGCTGGGGTATTACATCGTGAGCGACGGCGGCCCCGCACCGTACCGGTTTCACATCCGCTCCCCTTCGTACATCAACCTGACGCCGCTGCGTGACCTGGCGATAGGGGCGACGGTGGCCGACGCGATCGTCATCCTGGGCAGCATCGACATCATCGTGGGCGAGATAGACCGCTGATGCCCTTCGACAGCCTCAGGACAGGCCCGTTCCTAGCGGAATGGTACGACCTGCGCGATTTGGGCAACGCCGTGGGCGCCTTCCTGGACTGGATCCGCGATCTGGGTGGGCCCGATTGGATTCCGTACGTGGTTTCGGGGCTCATAGGCATCGTGTCGATACTGCTCTGGTTGCTGCTCAGCCAACTGGCGTTCATCTGGATAGAGCGTCGGGTCATCGGGCGGATGCAGGCGCGGATCGGCCCGAACAGGGTGGGCCCATGGGGGCTGCTCCAGCCAATCGCTGACGCGCTGAAGCTGCTGCTCAAGGAAGCGATCACCAATCGCTACGCTGACAGGCCGCTGTTCTGGCTGGGCCCGGTGCTCATCTTCATCCCAGCGCTGGTCGTGTTCGCGGTGATTCCGTTCGGCGAAGGGATGTCCCTGGCCGACCTCAACGTGGGGGTGCTGTTCGTTATCGCCATAACGTCCATCAACGCGATAGCGATATTCATCAGCGGCTGGGCATCGAATAACAAGTTCGCCCTTCTGGGGTCGATGCGGGCGATCGCGATGCTGATCAGCTACGAGCTGGTGCAGGCGTTCGCGCTATTGGGGGTGGTGATCTTCGCAGGCAGCATGCGGTTGGGGGATATCGTGGCCTGGCAGTCAGAGTTCAACACCTGGATGTTTCTCCTTCAGCCGCTGGCGCTGGTGGCGTTTATCATCGCCTCGGCGGTGGAGATCAACCGCTCGCCGATGGACATCTCGGAGGCGGAGTCGGAGATCGTGGCCGGCTATCACACGGAGTACTCGGGGATCAAGTTCGGCTTCTTCTACGCGGCGGAGTACTTCGCGGCGTTCGCCGTGTCAGCGGTTGTGGTCACGCTTTTCCTGGGCGGCTGGACGGCCTGGGGGCTGGAGGAGTGGGTGCCGGGCTGGCTGATCTTCCTATCGAAGCTGTACCTGGTGTTCTTCCTGTTCATCTGGACGCGCGGCACCCTGCCACGGCTGCGCATCGACCAGTTGATGGCGTTCTCCTGGAAGTTCCTGCTGGAGCTGCTCTTCATCCACATTCTCGTGGTAGGAGCGCAGGTCCTGATCTGGCACGAGGGCGACTACCCGGCGGAGGTGGTGCTCCCTATCTTCGCCGTTATCAACTGGACGCTGGCCGTGGCGCTGATCGTCGGCTGGGCGACGTTTATGGGGCACCTGAGCCCGCAGCGAAGGGCTAAGCGAGCAGTGCTCACGCAGGAGCTGGGCGCGATTTACTACCGGCCTGCCGACGGGCACGGCGCCCGGCCGACACGGCCGCTGGGAGATGCGTAGTTGGAGGACGCCGGAAGCATTATCGCCTTCTGGCTGCTGGCGGCGCTCACGCTCGGCTCCGCCCTGGCGGTAGTGGCCGTTCGAGACCTGATCCGCGCTGTCGTTCTGCTGATCACGAGCTTCCTGGGCGTAGCCGGGCTCTACATAACTCTCTCGGCGGATTTCGTGGCCGTAGTGCAGGTGCTGATCTACGTGGGGGCGATCTCGGTGCTGCTCCTATTCGCGGTCATGCTGACGCCTCGGGCCAGCCGCGACAACGCGGAGACGTTCTTTCAGATCCCGGCCCTTCTGCTGGCCGGTCTGGTGGCGTTTACGATCAGCCTGGTCAGCCTGGATACGGACTGGACCGTAGTGAAACGGGGAGGTTTCGAGGAGACGGCGTCCGCGATAGGGGAGGCGCTGCTGGACAAGTACGTGCTGCCGTTCGAGATGGCGGCGGTGCTGCTGCTGGTGGCGATGCTGGGCGCGATATTGCTGGTGGACCCCGAGGGCACGAAGGACGAGTGACATGTCGATAGAGTTGGAACACTACCTCGTCCTGGGCGCGTTGCTGTTTGCCATAGGGTTGTACATGGCGCTGGCGAAGCGGAACTTCGTTGGGGTGCTGATGGGGATCGAGCTGATGTTCAACGCCGTGAACCTGACGTTCGTCGCCTTTTCGCGGTTCGTCAGCCCGGCGACCGATGTCACGGGCCACGTGTTCGTGGTGTTCGTGATCACGGTGGCGGCGGCGGAGGCGGCGGTGGCGCTGGCACTGGCCGTGCTGGTGTACCGCAACCGCGAGACGATAGACGTGGACCGAATGGACCTCTTGAAGTGGTGATCCCTTCGACAAGCTCAGGACAGGCTATTCGAAAAGCTCAGGGCAGGGTGCTATGTGGACGAAGTTGATGGAGACGAAGAACGCCTACACGGCGGAGATCTGGAAGGAGCTTCTCAACGCTGAGGCGATTTCGGTGCAGGTGGTACCGGCCTCCGGCTGGGCGAACGCGGCGGAGCTGGAGCCGCACACGCTGTACGTGCCATGGGGGAAGACGCACGTGGCGCAGGAGATCCTGAGGAAGATATAGGGTGCTGAACCAGGTCCCCGAAGGCGTAGTCTGGGCGATACTGTTTCTGCCTTTTGGATCGTTCGCGGCCATCTCTCTCGCCGCCCTGCTGGGGTTGACGCATCCTTCGACAGGCTCAGGACGAGCGGTATGGGAGGCGCGACTCAGCGGCTACCTGACGATGGCGGCTATCGCCGCTTCATTCCTCCTGTCGCTATGGGCGCTGGATAGCGTCCTTCAGGAGGACGGAGCGCGCATCGGCTTCGACGCGCACGAGTGGGTGGTAGTCGGGCCCCTGCGAGTCGACATCGGCGTCACCGTCGACGGGCTGACGGCGATCATGCTCATCGTGGTGACGTCCGTGTCGCTGCTCGTGCAGTTCTACTCGCATGGGTACATGCGGGGTGACCCGGGCTACAACCGCTACTACGCCTTCATGTCGCTGTTCACAGGGTCGATGCTGGGGCTGGTGCTGGCCTCGAACATCCTGCAGCTGTTCGTGTTTTGGGAGCTGGTGGGGCTATGCTCGTACCTGCTGATCGGCTTCTGGTTCTACCGCGAATCGGCGCGCCGAGCGGCGACGAAGGCGTTCTTGGTAACCCGCATCGGCGACCTGGGGTTCCTGATCGCCATCCTGCTGATCTGGTCGGAGACCGGGCAGCTCCAGATTCCCGCGATTCAGGAGCTGGCGGTGATGGGGCTGATCGGATCGTCAGTCCTGACCTGGTTCGCATTGGGTCTTTTCGCCGGGGCGGTGGGCAAGTCGGCGCAGTTCCCGTTGCACGTGTGGCTGCCGGACGCGATGGAGGGCCCCACGCCAGTCTCCGCCCTGATCCACGCCGCGACGATGGTGGTGGCGGGCGTGTACCTGGTGGCGCGCTTCTTCCCCGTATTCATCGTGTCCGAGGAGGCGATCAACGCCGTGGTGGTGGTGGGGGCGATCACGGCGATCATGGCGGCCAGCCTGGCCATCGTAGCCACAGACATCAAGCGGGTGATGGCCTACTCCACGATCAGCCAGTTGGGATACATGATGATGGCGCTGGGCGTAGGCGCTATCGGGGCGGCGATCTTTCACCTGTTCACGCACGCCTTCTTCAAGGCGTTGCTGTTCCTGGGTGCGGGCTCCGTGAATCACGCGACCGGCACCTTTGACATGCGGAAGATGGGCGGCCTGGCCCGCTTCATGCCGGTGACGTTCCTGACCACGACTGTGGCGGGGTTGGCGCTGGTGGGCGTGTTTCCGCTGGCCGGGTTTTGGAGCAAAGACGAGATCATGGCCCATGCCTTTGTGAACGGGGAGTATGGATTGTATCTCATGGCTGCGATCGGAGCCCTGGGCGGGTACGGTCTCCACTATTTGGAGAACCAAGGCCTCTCCCAGGAGAACCTCAAGAAAATGAGTGGCCGGCTCCCCTCCTCAAATATCCTAGACCTTTTGTTTCAAAGGAAACCTAAGGATACGAATACGACCCCAACCGACTCCGAGATGATTGTCGTACCCCTCATCAGGCAAGGGCGTTCTCTTTTTGTTCAGGTCGAACTCAATGATTTCCGAGAAGCCACTCTCTTGGTGGATACGGGGGCCACGGAAACCGTTCTTTCAACAGACGTGGCGTTTGATTTGGGTCTTTTGGATGAGGAGGCACAGGAGGTGACGTACAACACGGCAGGTGGGCAAGTCCAGGCTCAAGTTACCGAGATCGAGACGATTCGAGTTGGGGATGCCGTGCGGCATCAGGTTCCTGCCGCTATTCAAAATATTGATGGGTTTAGTGATGGTCTCCTTGGAATGAGTTTTTTCGAGCACTTCCTTGTCTACGTGGACAGTGAACGAGGCGAATTGCACCTTCGGCCACGTGATTATTAGGCTTTCTTCTAACTTGCGGAGAGCTTTTTCCTCCTTGCAAACCGACCACCGTCTTCGGGAGCCCCCCTCACCCTTCCCTCTTTCCCCCAGGAGCGAGGGAATACCTGACCACCTTGCACACACACAAGATCCTGAAGAGCTCGAGTTTTTAATCCCCTTTTTTCCCAGCTAGCCGACTTTCGACATGTTCCAATTCAATGGTGAAGTGGCGCAGGATCGGGGTTTGTTTGACCACTCGGAATCCTTTTAAGGTCTGCCGGTCTTGATACACCATCTCCGCGACTTCAATGACATAGTCGATGTGGCTTTGCGTGTAGGCTCGACGAGGCACCGCCAACCGGACCAGATCCATATCGGCTGGGATCTCTTCCCCATTGTCCGTCCGTCCAAACATGGCATTGCCGACTTCCACCGTGCGAATTCCTCCATACTCATACAAGGCCGAGCAGAGGCTTTGCCCCGGGAATTGGTTTGCGGGTAGGTGCGAGAGGAGAGTCCGCGCATCAATGTAGACCGCGTGTCCTCCCGGCGGTTCGATGAGAGGATAGCCGATTCGGATCAAGTGCTCGGCCAGATACTCGACTGAGCGAAGCCGATATTTCAGGTAGTCTTCATCCAACACTTCACGGAGACCCTGTGCGATCGCCTCCAAATCACGGCCTGCCAATCCACCGTATGTGGGAAACCCCTCGGTCAGGATCAGGACGTTTCTGGCCTGTTGGGTCAACTGTTCGTCATTGAGGCCCAAAAAT
>JADFRV010000003.1 GCA_022561095.1 Chloroflexota bacterium
GAGGTTCGTGACGCGGTCGCGAAACGTGTCAGGCAGATCTTCGACCGCGGAGGTTACCAGCCCTTCAAACGTTTCCCGATCGACCTCATACATGTCCCCCTGGATTATAGGGGAATAAGCGACGGCGCAGGGCCCCGCCGCCGTGATTGCGCCCGGCGGGTGGCTGTCAACGGGGCCAAGGGCGGACGGGCAGGACCTCGCGGGACCAGGTGCGGTCTCGCCCCGCTGGGCGTTGAGGACCGCGAGCGCGAAACCAATCGGAGGTCTGACGCAACGATGCTCAATTTTGGTGCATCTAATATTGGTGAAGTCCGTGGGCGGACTCTAGCATCATGCCTGACACTAATGTTCACGACGTTACTGGAGAAGGCCCCGTGGCCGAAACGCCCGCCCCCGCGCCTGCAGAGGCGAGGCACCACCTCAAGGAAATTCGGTCGCTCAGGTTCCGGGTCCGGATAGCGGTCTACCCGGCTATCCTCATACTACTGGCCATCGACTACTTCGTCCTCGGCTTTACCCCACTCCAAACGTTTGTTACCGCCATCGCTGGCTTGTCTATCGCTATCCTATCTACGGAGACGGCTTTCGCCCGTGGATTCCAGCTTCACAAGCGAACCCGCTATCCACGCGCTGTTATGGAGGAGCTGGGCACCATTAACGGGGTCTCTGAAGCTGGCGACCGCACCCTGGAGGTCGTCCGTCAACTTCTCGATGTCCAAGCCTCCTTTATCATCATCCCTGGCGGCGACGACTGGATACTATCGATATCCGGAATGAGCCGGGACTCCGCAGGCCAACTCATCGAGGCGGGGATGCAGGCGATCGGAGAGGCGACTCGAACGCGGATGCCCGTGCAATTCAACCCGGCCAGCGGTAGGCGGTCGGAGACCGAGATCAGCCGTCAGACACGCTTGGTGTTTATCCCCATGGTAGCCCTTCAGGAGCCGATTGGAGTTCTTGCCGTGGCGGGCGACAAGGGGAACAGAGACCTCAATGACAACCAGCTCTTGAGCAGTATAGGCGTCGCCGTCGGCTTTTCCTTAGAGAACCTTCGCCAGAAGGAACTTATCCGGCATCTGGCCTATCACGATGGCCTGACCAACCTGCCAAATCGGATGTTGTTTGAAGACCGTCTCAGCGTAGCTCTGGCCCAAGCACGCCGCAGGAAGCAGATGGTTGCGGTGATGTTCGTGGATATGGACCGGTTCAAGGTCGTCAACGATACAGTCGGCCACGCCCTGGGAGATCGGCTGCTGAAGGACATTGCCGAGCGGCTGAGTGGCCTCGTGCGCGATGGAGACACCGTCGCCCGCATGGGGGGTGACGAATTCACTATCCTGCTCGCAGATGGCTCCGGGCTGGTAGAGGCGGCGGAGGTCGCCGAAAGAATCCTCGATGCCTGTCGGCGACCATGGCCTCTAGATGCCCGTGAGTTCCGCGTCACCGCCAGCATCGGGATCGCCATGTACCCCAACGATGCGGAAGACGTGGAAAGCCTGATCCGGAACGCCGACGCCGCTATGTACCGTGCCAAGAACCAGGGTGGGGACGCATACCATTTCTACACGCCGGCCATGAATGCCACCATTGGGCGGCGGGTGGTCCTGGAGAGCGATCTGCGTCGAGCGCTGGATCGGAGAGAATTCGTGGTCCACTACCAGCCTCAGGTGAACATAGACACCGGGCAGGTCGTGGGCATGGAAGCTCTCGTGCGCTGGCAACACCCCGAACGAGGGGTGGTCCTTCCAGCAGACTTTATCGGCGTGGCCGAAGAGACCGGATTGATCGTGCAGCTTGGCGAGTGGGTGCTACGGTCCGCCTGCTCGCAGCTCAAGGCATGGCAGCAGTTAGGCCTTCCCCCAGTACGGGTGGCGGTGAACCTTTCTGCGCGACAGTTCCAACTTCGGGATCTGAAGAACATCGTGGCTCTGGCTCTGGAAGAGACGGGCCTTGACCCTCACTGCCTTCATCTGGAGATCACCGAAAGCGTGGCGATGCAGGACGCTGAGTATACGATCTCGTTGCTGCGTGAGCTGAGGGAGATGGGGGTTCAGATAGCAATCGACGATTTCGGCACCGGTCATTCTTCTCTCAGCTACCTCACACGATTCCCTATCGATGTGTTGAAGATCGACCGGTCCTTTGTGACTGATCTCACCACTGACCCGAACGACGCCGCGATCGCCTCCACCATTATCGCCATGGCGCACAACCTCAAACTGAAGGTGATCGCGGAAGGTGTGGAGACCAAAGAACAGCTCGCTATCCTCTGGCAGCACCAGTGTGACGAGATGCAGGGGTACCTGTTCAGCAAGCCGGTACCCGCAGAGGAGGCCGAGACGATATTGAGGCGCCACCAGCGTCGGCCACTTCCCCGAGTTCGAGCAGGGCAATAGCCCGGGCCGACTGTACGCCGACGCAACGCCTAAGGTTCGGCCTCAGCCGCTTGGCGACGAGGTACTGAACCTGTTCTATAGCCCGCTCTCTGTCTGTCATCACCCTCGCTGATTCGCCCCGCTCGCCGCCGCGATTGTGCGCCCCAGCCTGGACCGCTGGGTGGGTGGTGTCGGACACCGTCCCTCCGGCAGGGCCCTTGACGTCGTCCTGCTGAGGTCTCAGGATTGTCCGCAGAAAGATCGGTAGGGGTCAAGGAAAGGAAGAAGGTAAGAAACATGGAAGAGAAGAAGGAAGGTAAGAAGAAGGGTAAGAAGACAAGCAGGAAAGGTGGAAAGAAAGACCGTTAGTGTCTACGTTCGCTTGGGCCCGTCTGCCTAGAGCCAAAGGGACGAGGACGATCGTCCGCCCGCCGCGAATGTGCGCCTGGGCTGGGGGGGTGTCAACTGGCCTAGCCCGGTTCCCGCCACCTCAGCTCGTACAGCCGGACAGGGTCCTCGAAGCCACGCGGCTCGGTCTCGCCCAGGTCCGCGAACATGAACTGCTTCCCTGCCGCCAGCTCCCTGACGACGATGGGGGCGAGAATCTGACCCGCCTCAGCCTGTGCGCATATCCGCGCCGCCAGGTTCACTGCCGTCCCGAACAGGTCGCTGCGCCCGTCTGGGTCCTCCTCCGCTATCGGCTCCCCAGCGTTCATCCCTACTCTGACCTTGATGGGCTCCTCAGCCGACTCGTTGTGCTCCGCGAACGCCCGCTGCATGGCGATGGCGCACTCCAGCGCCTTCGTCGCGGAGGAGAATGAGGCCATGAACCCGTCGCCCAGCGCCTTCACCTCCGAGCCGCCATGGGCCGTCAGCGCACCGTGCTACACTCCGTCCACCACAGCAGGAGGTGAAGAGCATCAGCCAACTTGGCTGACGCACTGTCTAGGAGGCTTCGGGGCTAGGCATAGGCTCGCCCGTCTCGACATAGTGCTTCAAGCCAGCCAATACCAGGGGTAACAAGTCTTCACGGTTCTGGCGCTCCACCTCTTGCGGGTCCACGGGGGTATCCGACTTAAGCTCGTACTCGAGCGCCAAAGTGACGATAGTTCCATCCCCGTCCTCTGAGACTGATATTGACCCCGTAGCAGACGCAAACGGCAACGTGCCTTCGTAAAGCTCGAGTGTGATGGCCTCACCAGGTCTCCACTCTACGACATTCTCTTTCACGTAACCGCCGTCAGGGAAATCGCAATGCCGAGAGGCTTCCAGCCCGCCCTTTGCCGCTGACGTGTAGTGCGAATCGGCAAGTGCGGGATTCCAAACACTTACCGCTCCCAAGTCGGCAATAACGTCCCACACCCTGTCTTTGGACGCGCCGATTCGAGCTTCAACTGCAACTCTTGTCATGTTCATCGTCCCTTCGTTTGAATAGTCTTGTTTTATTCTACGGACTACTGGTTACTGGATACAACAACCATTCGGATGTACGCTGGTTTCTCCGCTGGCCACTCCGCTGGAACGTGATACGCTCCGTCCACCACAGCAGGAAGTGGCAATGAGCTAGCCCCGTGCTACACTCCCGCCATCTCACGTCATGGAGGTGGCGGCATGCCGACCATGGGAATCCCCTTCCCCAGCGTGTAGTAGGCGATGCTCACCCCGTCGCTCGTCTTCGCGTACTGGATGCGCGGCTCCATGGCGGGGATATTGTACGCCTCTGGACTATCTCTGTCTCGGTGTCACTGTCGGCAGGCGGTGGCTGCGGTAGGCCCCGCGATTGTGCGTCTGGGCTGGGCGGGTGTCAACGTGGCGCTAGCTCGTCTCGCGCCACCCAGGCGCACAATCGCGGCGGCGGGCCTACGCGACGAACTCGCCGCGATCGGAGAATAGGAAGCCTTTCCGGAGCAGAGGCCACGAACGGTGCAGCCTAGGTCTTTCAGCCTGAGCCGTCGGGAAGGGGCTGGCGATGTTAGATCGGCGACGACCTTCCAATCGGCAGCTGGTCTTACCGTCCGTAGACCACCACAAGGTACTTGCTTTCGCTGGTGAACGGCTCGCGGTTCCAGCCGCCCCAACGCTCCTTCAGCCGTAGTCCGGCGATCCGTGCCATGAGATCGAGCTCGCTAGGCCATGCATAGCGGGTGACCACTGGGTTCACGCGCACGCGATCGCTCGATAGCAACACGTGGCTCTCTTCGAGTAATTGTGTGACCGGGTCGTGACGAGCGACATCGAGCCGCACTAGGTCGACTTCGATACGTTCCGCGTCAACGTACTGGTTATCACGCAATCGGTAGAGGAAGTCAGGTCGGAATACTTCGATGAGGAACACGCCGTCATCTTCCAAATGAGCCGCGACGTTCTCGAAGCAGCGCACTTGGTCGTCTTGAGTCAGAAGATTAAACAACGAGTTCGCCACAACAAAGATCAACCGATAGGTGCCGGAAACGGTAACGTCGGCCATGTCGCCGATCGTAACCGCGATCTGTTCCCCTCCGGGCTTGGCGCGGAGCTGGTCGACCATGGCGACCGACAAGTCGATCCCATCGACACGAATACCGCGAGCGGCAAGCGGGACCGCGATCCACCCGGTGCCGATGGCAAGCTCCAACGCAGGACCGCCACCTGCCAAGTTCTCCAAAAGTGCGACGGCCGCGTCACGGTGGCTACTGCTCGGGGTCTTCGAGAAACCTCGTAAGTCATCGTACACCTCGGCAACCTTCGGGCCAAAGCTCATGACTGGCTCGTAGTCCTTCACACAAGCCTCCTATTGCTAGTGATGTAAGAAACTAAGTCGTTCTCCTGCTCGCCGGTTCGGCAGCAGGCGATCGTGGAGTTCGTGATTCGCGTGTCGAGCCTTCATTGTTGCCTCCTTTGTTCTGCACCGAGCAGCTAAAAGCGCCGGTAGCCACCACTGAGACCCGACTCGCGCCGCCCGAGCGGCTCGGCAGCGGTGGGGATCACGTAGGGGGGGGCGCTCGCCTGTTAGGGCAGAGCCATTATAGCCCTTCGGCGATATGGTGGGCGCACTTCGACTAGGAGTACGGGTCTGCCAGGGACACACCCGTTGACACCGGCCCCGCCCAGGCGCACAATCGCGGCGGCGGGGGCGTGTCGAGCGGAGCGGGTTGCCGATGCTGCTCAACCGACTCTTAACTGATCCTTAACCTTTCGCCGTCCGAAGTTCACCCTGGTATATACCCTACGTTGATAAATTGAAGCTATCGGACGAGACCAAAAGGGGAGGGGTTAATCATGGCAGGGTTTCGCGAGAGTAAGCCTGCCGATGAGGCAGTGCCAGAGCACGCTGAGGAGCCGCGCCGTCGGGGTCTTGACGAGCTCAGCGGCAAGGGCGGTTCAGAGGAGGAATTCCCGGAGCTGGCGGACGAGCTCAAGGGGATCGGCGATATCGCTGACCTGCTTCGGGAGGTCGGACGCGAGCGGCGTCGCTTCGGCGAGGACCTGATGCGGCTGTTCGAAGTGAGGTGGCAGAAGGAGGGCTAGGCTCTGTTGACACCCGCCCCACCCAAACGCACAAAAGGAAGAGGCGCTCCCAAGTCCGCGTTGTCGCAA
This sequence comes from Chloroflexota bacterium, assembly GCA_022561095.1. Classification (GTDB taxonomy): domain Bacteria; phylum Chloroflexota; class Dehalococcoidia; order SM23-28-2; family RBG-16-64-32; genus JADFNQ01. Next base: position 5,952 of record JADFRV010000003.1, read on the forward strand.
GGGGTGTGGCGATGAGACCCGGTTAGCGCCATTTAGGCGCGGTTTGGCGCAATCACGGGCCCTTTATTACTTGTTCTTGATGATGATGGGCGGCTCCTGCCGCCACGTGTAACTCGCCCTGTAGTTAGGCGCGCTGGCTGCCTTTCTCGGCGAGGCAAAATGATAGATGGAGAGCGCCGACTTGGCGCAGTAGACACACAGCCGCTGCACGCCCCGCTTGTATTTGTGGTAGCTCACTTCAGCCTACTCCTAACCGCCAGTAGCACGTCCAGGTAGATTACTTGCCGCCTCGTGTGTCGGCTCGTCTCGCCTGCCCATATCGCACTTCCTGCTCACCCTGTAAACAACAGAGAGCCCCGTCTGTTACCGTTCCCTGTGCAGTATTGCTGCGCCGCCATTGACAGTCGCCCGGCCCAGGGGCACTGTCGCGCCGGCGCGACTGACAGCCCGTTTGACAGCCACGTTGACAGCCACAGGCCGACGTTGGCGGACGCCTACAGACGACAAACAGATAGGGGATGGGGTATCCTCTACCTACGGAACGCGACTGAAAATCGCGGTGTCGGCAGTTCAAATCTGCCCCCCGGCACCAGTTTGCATCTCCGTTCCGGAAGCGAGGTTGGATGTGGCTGGTGCACTTGAGGGAGTGAAGGTTGTCGAGCTGGGGCTGTGGGTGGCCGCACCATCGGCGGCGGCGATGCTGTCCGATTGGGGCGCCCAGGTGATCAAGATCGAGCCACCGCAGGGCGACCCGTTCCGGGGCCTGTTCGCGTCCTTAATGGGCTCGCCGGTGACCGTGAACCCTCCTTTCGAAACCGACAACCGGGGCAAGCGCAGCGTGGCGTTGAACCTGGAGAGAGAGGAGGCGCGCGAGATCGCCTTCCGCCTCATCGAGGGGGCGGACGTGTTCGTGACCAACATGCGGCCGCGCGCCCTGGACCAGTTCGGGCTGAGCTACGAGGAGCTAAGCCGCCGCTACCCGCGGCTGGTCTACTGCCAGGTGACGGGCTACGGGCCGGACGGGCCGGACCGGAACCGGGCGGCGTACGACATAGGGGCGTTCTGGTCGCGGGCCGGTGTCGCGGCCGCCCTCACGCCGGCGGGGGCTGAGATACCGCAGCAGCGAGGCGGCATGGGCGACCATATGGCCGGCACCGCCGCGGCGGGCGCGGTATGCGCCGCTCTGCTGGCCCGGGAGAAGACCGGCAAGGGGCAAAGAGTGGACGTGTCTCTCCTTCGCATGGGGGTGTACATGATGGGCTGGGATGTCAGCCTGGCCCTCAGGCTCAAGGTCCCTATCGTGCCGTACGACCGCCAGCACGCCATCAACCCCATCATCACGTGCTACAAGTCAGGCGACGAGCGTTGGTTCTGGCTTCTCCTTCTCCAGGCGGACCGGCACTGGGGCGACCTGTGCCGGGCGATCGGGCGGGAGGAGCTGATGACGGACAGCCGGTTCGAGAACATCGAGCAGCGGCGGGCTAACGGCCCGGCGCTTGTGGCGGAGCTGGACGCGGTGTTCGCTACGAAGAGCATGGCCCAGTGGGGGGAGATATTCGACCGGCACGACGTGTGGTGGGCGCCGGTCAACTCCATCAACGAGGTGGTGGAGGACCCGATGGCCCAGGCCGCAGGCGCCTTCGCCGAGATCCCTGGGCCGGACGGCCCCATCCCGGTGGTGGCCACACCAGCCGATTTCACCGACACGCCCCAGGCGCCGCGAGGCGCCGTGCCGGAGCTGGGGCAGCACACGGAGGAGGTGCTGCTGGAGCTGGGTTACAACTGGGATCAGATCGTGGCTCTGAAAGAGCGGGGGGCGATTCCCTGAGGCGGGAAAAGCAAGAAGCGGGCCGGCACCGGCCCGCTTCTCAGCGGAGCTAACGCGGCGTCAAAATTGCCTTCTTGACGCCAACGCCCAAAGGAGATACGGTGAGCGAGGTTGCCCACCATCTAGGGCTGTCGGTAGGAGGACCCCTGGCCCCCTGAGGGACGGCAGATACCTCAGGTCGCGGCCGGCCCCCCTTGCGGCGATCTTGCCGGCGGTCCTAGACGGTGGGTAACTTTTATCGCCGCCGTCCCTCCTCGGCTGATTCGTCCCTTACCTTGACTTGAGCAGTCGCCACCCGTCTATGCGGGTTCAGGCCGGCAGAGCGAGAACTCGCGCGCTAATCAGGGGTCTTCCTCCTCCTGATTACGACGTCACGATGTTATGAAAAGCTCTGCGGCCTGGCAAGGTTCAACGGCTGATTCTTGACTGGTTTTTGTGAAAAGACTGTGAGAATCGCGTGAAGAACACGCCCGCCCTACTCGTAACGCAAAGCTTCGGCGATAGGGACGCTAGCGGCCTGGCGCGAAGGAACGATCGTCATCAGAAGCGAGGCGAAGAAGGCGAAGGCGGAGATGAGCGCTATCTGGAACCAGGGTATGGCGTACCCTGAGTCCGAGGTGGGGAACTCGTCTGAGGTTATGAGGAAGTAGGAAAGCCAGATAGCCAGCCCAACCCCGGAGAGGACGCCCAGCGCCGCTACGAACGTGGATTCCAAGATGAAGCTCAAGGCCACCGTGCCGCGGGTGTAGCCTATAGCCCGGAGCATGCCGATCTGCTGCCTGCGCTCCACCACCGAGCGGAAGGCGATGACGCCCACGGCGGCGATACCCACGAACAGGCCCAGGCCCATGAACGCCTGCATCAGCCGGAAGAAGTTGCGGAACAGCGCCTGATCATCGTCGATGTCATTCTTGATGGACGATGCCTGAGCGCCGCTTGTTGTGAGGGCGGACTCGACCTCCTTAGCCACGCCCACCGCGTCGCCAGGGCTCTCCAGCCCGACGTAATACTGGGAAGATCCCGCCTCGCCGAACACGTCCGCGAAGGTACGCTCCGGGATGAAGACCCCGAAGAAGGCCGAGCTTGAGGCGAAGCTGATGACGCCGATGATGCTCACCTGCCTGGTGTTTCCGGACACAGGGTCACGCACCTCGATGGTGACAGGGTCGAAGACGTCGGCGCCCTCGGGGATGCCGTCCAGATTGAAGGTGGGACCGAAGTTGAAACCACCCTCGATAGCGAAGGCGTCGATGAGGGCGACGTCCTCGCCGTCCCGTATCTGCTGCCACACCGCCTGATCGCTATCGAAGCCCGTGGCGCGGGCCTCGAGCGCGATGTCGGCGCCGTCCACGAAGCCAGGGCTGACGCCGCTGACGAAGTAGTCGTCGAAGTCGTCGCCCGGCAGCTCGCGCACCTCGGGGAAGGTGAAGCGGCCGGGCAGGCTGAGACGGCCCACGGAGCGGAACTGGGATGTGTCGACGGAGCCCTCAGCCTCCAGCGCCGCCACCAGGTCGCCGCCCAGGGGGTTGTTGGCGTTCTCCTCCACCAGCACGTCCCAGCCGCCGCGGGCCTCGTCGCCGAGGAACAGCCGGTCGAAGTTGAGGTTCATGGTGGACATCATCACGAGGGCGAAGACGATGAGCGAGATCATGGCCATGGTCATGCCGGTGCGGAACTTGTTGGCGAGGGGATAGGCGACGGCGGTCTTCATGGCGGGCAGGATGCGTCCGAACCGGGCCCCGAGGCGCGAGAGGAGGGCCAGGATGATGTCTGCGTTGTAGATGAGGACGAAGGTGGAGGCGGCGACCATGGAGATGCCGCTGAGGAAGAACATCTCGGGGCCGCCCTCCAGCGGCCCGAACAGGAACTCCAGGCGGCTGCCCGCGGTAAGGCCCCAGAGGAGCAGCAGGAAGATGCCCGTCGCTGTAAAAACGGGGCGCCCAGGCAGCCGGAAGAAGCGGAGGACGATAGCGGCGCCGAAGACGATCAAAGAGAAGCCGAAGGCGAAGGGGAATGTGGAATCGGACCCGAGCCCCGACTGCATCATGAGGGCTCCGACGACCACACCTACCGTACCGAAGCCAGCGCTCCACGCGATGGGCCGATCACGGTCCTGAAGCGCCACCAGGACAAGGCCAAGAGGTGGCACCACGACTCCAAGCAGGACGAACCAATTGGGGACACTCCGAGGCCTGCGATCACGCGTGAGCCGGATTAGGACTAGAGATGCCAAGTAGTGAAACGGAGTCAACAAGAGGGGCCAGGTCGGAATCCGCTCGCGGCGTCCCACAAAGAGGGTAACCTGATAGAGCGGAAAAGCCAGGATCGGGATGGGGAACCATAGGGGCCAAAACCAACGCATCGGACGGTCGCTGGACCTCTGACTGGCTGCCATGCTGAACCTTTCACCTCGCAGCAAGTAGAGCCATGGGCCAACTAGCCCTATGACGGCGGCAATCAGGAATAAAGGAGCGAGGTCGCCGAATTGGAGCGCTGCAATCAAAGAAAGGAGAATGGTTCCCACGGCAGCGAAGGCGTTGAGGACGCCACGGAGGTAGCCCTTCACGGTGGCTTGTTCCGGATTCGCCGCCTGGGTCTCCGGGAGGTTACGAATCGCCGCCACGATGTTCAAGTTGGAGACGCGCCAGGAGGAGAAGGTGACGGTGATGAAGGTCAGGACCACACCGAGGCTGTAAGAGATGATGATGGTACGAAGGGTGATATGGGGCTGAATGTTCAGGTCGAACTCAGAGAAGATGCGGGCCATTATCTGCGTCATGCCGAAGGAGATGAGGATACCGAGGGCGGCGCCGACGGCGGCTGCGACCAGGTTGTAGACCATGCCTTCCGAGAGGAATGCCTGGACGAGCTGGCCGCGCTTGGTACCGATAGCGCGGGTCATCCCCAACTCTGACTTCCGCTCGGCGGCCAGCATGACGAAGATCATCAGTATGAGAAGCATGCCGGCGGCGATGGAGAAGAGGCCGAAGATGAGGAAGAAGGTGACCATGAAGCTGCCATCCTCCTCAGCATGATCCACGCCGTCCTGCTTGAAAGGCTCGATATCAAGGTCCAGCCCCTCGTCCGCGATCACCCTCTCGACGCTGGCCACAACCGCATCGGTCAGCTCTACGCCGTCGCGGACGCCGCCGCTGTTGGAGATGGCGATGACGTTGACCTCACCTTCGCGCCCCAGGACACGCTGCACGGTCTCCAGTCTGGTCACCAGCCCTTCAGTCTGCTCGAAATCGAAGACGCCGGTGGTGACGCGATCCTCCACGACATCCGCAACAGTGAACTCCAGCGGCTGGTTGTGGACGAACACCTGGATCAAGTCGCCGGGCTGAATGTCCGCCTCGTCAGCCAGGGATTCGTTCACGTACACTTCGTTTACCGCCAGGTCAGCTACCTGGACGGCGTCGCCGCTGGTAGAGACGAAATCGGGGAAGGCAGCCAGCTTGTTCGGGTCGAGGCCCACGATGTTCGCCTCGGGCGAGCTGAGGCCGGTGCCGGGGTTTATCACAGGCACAACCTCAAACAAGATGGGCAGAACACCATCGATATTGGGGTCGTCTGCCAGAGCCGCTTCGAACTCCTCCGCCAGAGTCTCAGGAAAGGAGCCGTTGGGGTTGGCCGCGCCGCCCCCGCCGCTCTGGCTGCGGAGCAGCACTATCTCGTCCACGTGGCCCAGCTGGGTGAAAGTCTGGTTGGTGATGCTGTGGTTGATGGTATCGCCGGTGGTGAAGGCGGCGGAGATGATCAGAGTGCTGAGCATGAGACCGACCACGATGAGTACGGTCTGGGCCATGCGCCGGGGGATGTTGCGCAGGCCGATGAGGAACATGACGCGGTTGCGCAGGACGACGTAGCCGACGACTGACAGGGAAACTCCCAGCAGCGCCAGCAGCACCAGCATGATGCTGGTCATAGGGATGCCGAATAGCGCGTCCATCTTCTAGCTGGCCTCCGCCGGCGTTGCCGGGCCCCAGATACCCGCTGCCCGATCGATGATGCGGTTGTCGCTTGTGATCTGACCGTCCTGCATCTTGATGATGCGGCCCGTCCGCTCCGCCACCTCCCGGGCGTGCGTCACGAGCACGAACGTCTGATGGTGCTTCTCGTTGAGGTCGCAGAGGAGATCCATGATCTCGTTGGCGTTGGTGCTGTCCAGGTCGCCGGTGGGCTCGTCGCCCCAGACGATTGCCGGATCGTTGACCAACGCGCGGGCGATCGTCACGCGCTGTCGCTGGCCGCCGGAGAGCTCGCCCGGCTTGTGGGAGGCCCAATCGCGTAAGTGGACGGTCTCGAGGGCGGCGAGGGCCTTCTCGCGGGCCCGGCGGGCGGAGGTGCCGGAGACCAGCAACGGCAGCTCCACGTTTTCGATAGCGGAGAGCACCGGCAGCAGGTTGTAGAACTGGAAGACGAAGCCCATATGGCGGGCGCGGTACTCCGTCTTCTTGTTGTCCGATAGGGTATTGACGTCGGCGCCGTCCACGAGCACCTGGCCGGAGTCGATGACGTCCAGGCCGCTGAGGCAGTTGAGGAGGGTGGTCTTGCCGCAGCCGGAGGGGCCCATGATGGCCACCATCTCCCCTCGTTCGATCGTGAGGCTGACGCCGCGCAGCGCTTCGACCTTCACCTTGCCTGTGTCATAGGTCTTTACGATATCGGTGGCCTGGATGATGACTTCATCCCGAGACGTCAACTGTCCCTCTCTTTCCTTGGTATGCGGTCTGGCCAACTGGGCGGATGTCATGGTTTGTGTTCCTCCTCCTATTTAGCCTGAGGGGCGAGTTTGTGCAACATTTCTGTCACGCCAACGCTCAGGCCTGCCTCCGTCGCGATCTCCTCAATAGTAGCGCCGTGGACACCGTTACGCACGATCATCCTCATCGCCGCGCCCAAAACAGCCTCCGTTCGGGCATCGATATGCACATTCGACCTTCCCTTTCACGGTCCTCTGAACAGGGTAACAACGAGTCAGTACAGCACCACTGTTTCACCATCTGCTTTCTGTGCACGGCGTTAGTCCATGAGTCGTGCATGTTTCAGCCGGTGCGGGCCTACCTTCTTCGGAGTCACTCAACCGAACGCTCGCTTTGGTGCGCTCTCGTTAATCAAGATCTTCCTTACAGCCTTAGCTCCTAATTGCAATCTATCAACCCATTAATTGACCGACAAGGCATCGGGAGCCAAGTCAGTCTGAATGATAATAAACTCATGGGCCTTCCCACCTCTGTTACTCACGTCGAATGTGATAGAGCCTGCCGTTACGGAGGCGCTATCTGCATTGACGAACCACTCTCCCAGTTCCACATTCACGGTCGCACCCTGGGAGTCGGCCTCGTCGATGACCTCGAAGGCTGTATACATTCCATTCTTGTAATGGCCCCTGAGGTTGCAGAAGAGTACGTACTTGCCGGGCGCGAGATCAAACATGCCGCTAGCCGACTTGCCAGGTCCCAACTTGCTCTCCCCGATGCTGCCGTTGACCATTCCAGCTTGCGACTCGTCCACCTGGCCCCACCCGCAGGCCGCTAGTACCAAAGTCAGGGCCACGACCATCCCCAACAGCATCGTGATGGTGCCAACCGCCCGTCGGTGTCCGCTCGTCACGACATTGGCCTCCCTTGTATGTTGGCCAGTTTTGCCCGTGTCGCCAAGAACCAACGTTGGTTTCTTCTCTTGCGTGCTCTCTCTTACGCTGTTCATGTTGTCCTCTCTCACCGGAATACAGGTATCGCCTGTTCGGTCATACTCGCCCGGCGGCCTTCTCCCCAGGAGAATTCCTAACCATCTGCTTTCTGTGCACGGCGTTAGTCCACGAGTCGTGCATGTTTCAGCCGGTGCGGCGGCGGCTGCCAATAGGAGTTGGAACGTACGCTGAGGCGGTGTCACCGGGCTGGACGAAACCAATCTCATAGGCGAACGACGCAGCCTGAGTACGGTCTCGAAGATCAAGCTTGGAGAGGACGCGCTTTACGTGGGTCTTGACCGTGCCCTCGCTGATAACGAACGCCTCCGCGATCTCGGCGTTGGAGTGTCCTCGGGCGATAAGCCCGAGGACCTCCTTTTCTCTGCGTGTCAGGGCATCGAGGCCTGTGAGCCCCTCGGCGGGCGCCGCCTGTGACTCCTCTATGGGAGCCCTAGAACCTCCCTCCGGACCGCCCGGGGTAGGCTCGATCTCGGGGGGCACCGTTGGGATATTCTTGGCCCGAGTTCCGAGCATCAGCCTTGCCCATGACGCGTGAACAGCCGAAGCTATGTTGACGAGATGTACAGTGGCCAGGAACATGAGCAGACCCAATGGAACTAGCACGAGACCTTCTAGGACAGTGTCGACCTGGGGGCCATTCGCCCCGAAGTGCTGGTGAGGGCCGGAAAGCGCGATCACCGCCGGTGCGCTGATGAAGACGCCCGTGATGACGCTCGCCACAATGAGGCCAACGAACGCGGCGATGCCAATGGGGAACTGCGCGAAAAGGTAGACTATGCCGGTCCACGTAGTGGGGTCGATGAGGCGCATCCATACTTGGGACCGAGCGGATTGTCCGGCTTCAATTGCGGTCGGCGGACGTCGAAGCTCGATCTGAGCCACCTTTCGAACGACCCAGGCCTCGGCGTCGCCAGCCCAACGGGATAGAAATAGGGTCGCGATCAGCAACACCGGACCAACGATGGTCCAGATCATGGCCCCGCCGACCGCCAGCGCGACGACAAGGCCGACAAAGTAGGCAATTCCCAGAGGGAACATTGCCAGTAGGTGGAGCGCTCGCAAGTAGGTGCGCGGTGCGACAATCGGCCCGAATACCTTCCCTAGCGGCGTCCCAAATGGACCGTAGATACGAGAAATCGCGTCGTTCGTGGCTTTCTCCTTCCGGTGGTGCCCTAAGCCTAGCGCTGAGCTTGCCGATAGGTCTAGCCTGCGACGCGTACCAGTGCCGGCGCGTCTCTCTAGAGGGGTATTTTGGCGTGATGGAGAGAATATCTAAGAAGGCGAGGCGTTTTGTCTTAGGACGGCCGTAGCCTAGCAGGACGTCGGCGTTGGCGTCGGCGGACGGTCAGATCAAGGAGGTTTGCTGCGGGACGGGAGAGGCGTCCAGCGGAGTGACATCGCGGCCGAAGACGGCGGCGAACTGGCAAGCCAGACGCTCAGCCACCTGCATCAGCGGTAGCGACAGCCCCAGCACCCTCTCCATGGAGGTGACGCCGTGATCGGCGATGCCGCAGGGCACGATGCGCTCGAACCACGCTAAGTCGACGCTGACGTTGAGGGCGAGGCCGTGGCTGCTCACCCAGCCTCCCGCCGCTCCACCGGGCCGGCTCACCCGCACGCCGATGGCGGCGACCTTGTCGCGGCCGATCCAGACGCCGGTGAGCCCCTGGGCCCTTTCGGCCTCAATGCCGTAGCCGGTAAGGGTGCGGATAATCGTCTCCTCCAGGCCGCGAACGTAGGCCTGAACGCCGCGGGGACGGGCCCCCAGGCCGATGATCGGGTAGGCGATGAGCTGGCCGGGGCCGTGGAAGGTGACGTCGCCGCCGCGGTCTACCTCCAGCAGGGGCGCGCCGAGCGCCTCGGCGGGGACGAGGAGGAGGTCGGCGCACGTACGGCGGCCGGTGGTGTAGACAGGCGGGTGCTCCAGCAGGAGGAGCGTGTCCTCGATCTCGCCCGTGGCGCGGCGGACCGCCAACTCGCGTTGCAGCGCCCAGGCCTCCTCGTAGTCGACCCGGCCCAGCCAGCGAGCCGTGCAGGGCGGATAGCGCTCGCTCATTCCAGGGCTGAGTCCGGGCCGTAGCCCTCCAATCGCTGGACGACGGAGCGAAGGAATTCGCCCGCCTGGGCGCCGTCCAAGATGCGGTGGTCGAAGGAGAGGCAGAGGTTGACCATAGAGCGTATGGCTATGGCGTCGTTCTCCAGGACGACGGGTCGCTTGGTGATGGCCTCCAGGGCGAGGATGGCGGCCTGACCCAGGTTGATGATGGGCATGCTGATGACGGAGCCGAACGAGCCGGTGTTGTCCATGGTGAACGTGCCGCCTTGCACGTCCTGCAGTCGCAGCTTGCCGTCGCGGGCCCGCTGGGAGACGTCGTGTACGGCGCGGGCCAAGCCGGCTACGCTCAGGCGGTCGGCGTCGTGAACGACGGGGACGAGGAGACCCTGGTCGGCGGCGACGGCGATGCCGATGTGGATACGCTTCTTGAGGACGATCTTCTCCTCCGCCCAGGAGGCGTTTAGGGCCGGGTTCTCCCGCAGCTCATGGGCGGCGGCGGCCACGACGAACGGAAGGTAGGTTAGGTCCACCCCCTCGCGTTCGCGGAACGCCTCTCTCTGCGCCTCACGCAGGCGGACGAGGCCGGTGACATCGGCCTCCATCACGAGCCAGGCGTGGGGGGCGCTGAACTTTGAGGCTGCCATGCGCCGGGCGATAGTGCGACGGATGGCGGTGAGGGGTAGCGTCTCCTCCTCCTGCTCCACCGGCCCGGCCGGGGCCACGCCGGCGGGCGGCTTCTCTCGCCCCCCCGCGAAGGCGCGGACATCGTCCTCTTTGATCCGGCCACCGGGGCCGCTGCCCTGCACCTGCGCCAGCTCCACACCCAGCTCCTCAGCCAGCTTGCGCACGCGGGGAGTGGCCCGCCTAGAGGCGGGCTCGCCGCGCTTAGCCGGGGCCCGCTCACGAGGCGGCGCCTCAGCCTTGGGCTTCGCGGCCTCCTCTTTCGGGGCGGGCGACGGCGTCTCAGCCGGGGTCTCGCCGGCGACTTCCTCGATGATGGCCAGCGGCGCGCCGACCTCGACGACCGCGCCTTCTTCGACGAGGAGCTCAGTTACCGTGCCCGTGACGGGAGAAGGGATCTCCACGTCGACCTTATCGGTGTTGATCTCGACGATCGGCTCGTACTTGTCTACGTGGTCGCCGGGCTTCTTGAGCCACCGCTCGATGGTGCCCTCCGTGACGGTCTCGCCCACTTCGGGCATCGTCAGGGTGGTGGTCATGAGCGCCCTCCCTAATAGGCGGCGAGGTCTCTTATCGCTTTCGCTATCTTCTCCGGGTTGGGGAGCAGGTACTCCTCGAGGACGGTGGCGTAAGGCGAGATGGGGACGTCCGGCGAAGCGACGCGGGTCACGGGGCCGTCCAGGAACTCGAACGCCTCCTGGGCAATAATAGCAGCAACCTCTGCGCCGAAGCCACCGGTGAGGTTATCCTCGTACACCACCAGCGCCTTGCCCGTCTTCTCGACGGATTTCAGGATGGTCTTCTTGTCCAGCGGCGAGATGGTGCGCAGGTCGATCACCTCCACGCTGGTACTGTCCTCTTCCTGCACCGTCTCGGCGGCCTTGAGGGAGTGGTGCATCATCATGCCGTAGGTGATAAGGGTGATATCCGAGCCCTCGCGCTTCACCTCCGCTTCGCCGATGGGGACGGTGTAGTCGTCATCCGGGAGATCCTGGCGGTACAGCCGGTAGGCCCTCTTGTGCTCGAGGAAGATGACGGGGTCCGGGTCGCGTATCGCCGACTTGAGGAGGCCCTTGGCGTCATAGGGGGTAGCGACGCAGACGACCTTGAGGCCGGGTACGTGGCCGTAGATCGCCTCGATGCTCTGGGAGTGGTAAGGGCCACCGTGGATGCCGCTACCATAGGGAGCGCGGACGGTGATAGGGCAGCCCCAGCTGCCGTTGGAGCGGTAGCGCAGACGGGCGGCCTCGCTCACGATCTGGTCCATTGCGGGGTGGATGAAGTCTGCGAACTGGATCTCGGCGATGGGAACGACGCCGTTGAGGGAGGCGCCGATGGCGACGCCGATGATGGCGGCCTCCGCCAGGGGCGTATCGACGCAGCGGTCAGGGCCGAACTCCTCGCGGAGGCCCTGGGTAGCGCGGAACACGCCGCCCCCAGCCACGTCCTCACCCAGGAGGACGACGCGCGGGTCACGCTTCATCTCCTCCAACATGGCATCGTTGACGGCCTCCACCATGTTCCTCTCAGCCATCACGCCACCTCCTCCTCCGCGAAGACATGCCTCAGGGCGGTCTCCGGATCGGGCAGCGGCGCGTTCTCAGCGTACTCGGTGGCGGCGTCCACCTCTTCCGCCGCCTTCTTGGTCAGCTCGTCCCGGGTCTTCTCATCCAGCAGGCCATGCCCCTCCAGGTAGGCCTGGAAACGGATGATGGGGTCCTTCTCGCTCCACTCCTCCACCTCCTCGCGGGAGCGGTAGCGGCGGTCGTCGTCGTCGCTGCTATGGGGGACGAGGCGGTAGGTCTTGGCCTCGATGAAGGTGGGGCCGTCGCCGCGACGAGCCCTCTCGACTGCCTCCTTGGCGGCGCGGTAGACGGCCAGCACGTCGTTGCCGTCCACGGTCACGCCGGGGAAGCCGTAGCCCTGGGCGCGCACGGCCACGTTCTCCACCGCCATCTGCTTCGTCCAGTGGACGGAGATGGCGTACTGGTTGTGCTCGCAAACGAAGACGACCGGCAGCTTGTGGACGCCGGCGAAGTTCATCGCCTCATGGCAGTCGCCCTTGGAGGTGGCGCCATCGCCGAACCAGACCATCGACACCTCGTCCAGGCCGCGGAGCTTGGCGGCGAAGGCGGTGCCAACGGCGTGCGGGATCTGAGTGGCCACGGGGGCGCCTTCGGAGACTATTCGCAATTTAGGATGGGAGAAGTGGCTAGGCATGTTACGGCCGCCGCTACTGATGTCATCCTTGCGGGCGAAGAAGGCCATGAGGACATCGCGGGCGGTCATGCCGATAGTGAGAACCACACCCACGTCTCGATAATAAGTGAAGACCCAGTCATGACCAGGTTTCAGGGCGTAAGCGGTGCCCACCTGGGTCGCCTCATGCCCCTCGCCGCTGTAAGTGATGGAGCCCTTGCCCATTCGCTGAAGAAGGCGCTGGCGAACGCTAGCCGCCCGAGATAGAACCATCTTGTAGTAGATATCCAGCGATTGACTGTTACTGAGGCCCAGTATGCCGGGCATGTCCTTTACAGCAACCATCGCTTCCTCCTCATCAGCTCCGGGAGCTCTCAACCTTGATACGACTCACGGTCATCTCTTGACTCACTCCGCGAAGACGTGCCTAAGCGCGGTCTCCGGATCGGGCAGCGGCGCGTTCTCGGCGTACTCGGTGGCTGCATCCACCGCTTGCGCCGCCTTCTCGGCCAGCTGGTCCCGGGTCTTCTCAATCAGCAGGCCATGCTCCTCCAGGTAGGTCTGGAAGCGCGGGATCGGGTCCTTCTCGCTCCACTCCTCCACCTCCTCGCGGGAGCGGTAGCGGCGGTCGTCATCGTCGCTGGTGTGGGGGACGAGCCGGTAGGTCTTGGCCTCGATGAAGGTGGGGCCGTCGCCGCGGCGGGCCCTCTCGACAGCCTCCCTGGCCGCACCGTAGACGGCCAGCACGTCGTTGCCGTCCACGGTCACGCCGGGGAAGCCGTAGCCCTGGGCGCGGACGGCCACGTTCTCCACCGCCATCTGCTTCGTCCAGTGAACGGAGATCGCGTACTGGTTGTTCTCGCAGACGAAGACGACGGGCAGCTTGTGGACGCCGGCGAAGTTCATCGCCTCGTGGCAGTCACCCTTAGAGGTAGCGCCATCGCCGAACCAGGTCATGGACACCTCGTCCAGGCCATGGAGCTTGGCGGCGAAGGCGGTGCCAACGGCGTGCGGCATCTGAGTAGCCACCGGCGCCGAGCCGGAGACGATGCGCAGCTTTGGATCGCTGAAGTGTGAGGGCATGTTGCGGCCGCCGGAGCTGACGTTCTCGCCCCGCGCCAGAAACTCCAGCATCAGGTCGCGCGCGGTCTGGCCGAGGGTGAGGGCGACGCCTATATCGCGGTAGTAGGGGAACGCCCAGTCCTTGCCGGACACCAGGGCGTAAGCGGTACCGACCTGCGTCGCCTCGTGGCCTTCGCCGGTGACGGCGAAGGGGGCCTTGCCCATCCGGTTCAACATTCGCTCCCGCTGCCCGACGGCGCGGGAGAGCATCATCTTGTAGAGCATATCCAGGAGCTGGTCATTGCTCAGGCTCAGCTCGGTTGGAGATTCCCTTACCGCTACCAGCTTGCATCCCCTCCTTACCAATAGATGCTGATGCCTGCTGAAAGTTGCGCCGCCTCGCCCATCACCTCGCTCAGGCTGGGGTGAGGGTGAACGTTTGTACCCATCTCCCAGGCAGAGGCGTTGAGGAAGCGGGCCAGCGCCGCCTCTGCGATGAGCTCCCCCGCCTGGTGGCCCAGGATGTGGGCGCCCAGGATGTCGCCGGAGTCAGCGTCGTAGACGAGCTTAACGAAGCCTTCCGTCTCGTCATGGATGAGCGCCATAGCGTTGTTGCGGAAGGAGAACCGCTGCGTCTTCACGTTGCCGCCCAGCTCCTTCGCCTGCCCTTCGCTGAGGCCGACGGCGGCGACGTGGGGCCGGGTGTAGGCGACGCGGGGGACGCGATTGTAGTCCAGCGGCTCCACGTCCTTGCCGGCGATCGCCTCGGCGGCGAGGTAGCCCTCGGCGGCGGCCACGTGGGCGAGCTGCAATCCGCCGATGAGGTCGCCAACGGCGAAGATGCTAGGCTCATCGGTGCGGTAGCTGCCGTCAACCTGTACGGAACTCCGTTCGACCTTCACGTTTGTGTTCTCCAAACCGAGGCCTTCGGTCAGACCCTCCCGGCCGATAGCGACGAGCACCTTCTCGGACTGCACGGTCTGCTCTTGACCATCACGCTCGATGGTGAGCTCCACTACGTTATCGAAGGTGCGCGTGGCCTCGGGGCGGACGGTAGCGGCGGTGAGGACGACAGCGCCGCGGGCGGCAAGCAGCTTTTCCATGCCGTTTCCCAGGCTGGCGTCCTCAAGGGGGAGAAGATGGGGCAGCGCCTCGATGATGGTGACCTCCGCGCCCACGTCCAGGAAGAAGGAGGCGAACTCCAGGCCGACTGATCCGGCGCCGATGACGGCCAGCGACTTGGGCACCTCGGTCATCTCCAGGCAGTGGTCGCTGGTGAGGATGCGCAGGCCGTCCGGCTCCAGTCCGGGCAGGCTCTTCGGCTTGGAGCCGGTGGCGAGGACGACGTTATTCGCCTCCAGACGGCGGCCGTCCACCTCCACTTCCGTGGGCGAGAGGAGCCGTGCTTCGCCCTGGATGATCTCCACCTTGTGCTTCTGGATGAGGGAGCGCAGGCTCTTGTGGAGGGCGCCCACAACCTGCTCCTGGCGCGCGGCGAGCAGGCCGTAGTCGAGCGAGATGTTATCAGCGGTGATGCCGAAGGTGCGGCTCTTGCGGACCAACGAGAGGTTCTGGGCGGTCTCCAGCAGGAGCTTGGTGGGGATACAACCTTTGTGGAGGCAGACGCCGCCGACCTTCTCTCGCTCGATCAGGGCTGCTGTGAGGCCCAACTGGGTGGCGTGAATTGCGGCGGTGTAACCACCGTTGCCGCCACCGACGGCGACCAGGTCAAACGCCTCCACGACCTACCTTCCCCAGGTCAACCCCCATCTATCGCTGGTATTGCTACCTTCGATTGCAGAGATACAAGTCGCCTATTACATTCTCTCAGGGCAGCCCCAGGCTGTCAACGCGCAAAGCCGCACCGCTGTTACTTCGTCACGACTCTAACACCTTTGCGCTCCAGAGCCCGCACGACTGAGGATATACCGTACCAACTGAAGCTTACCCGGTTCGGTGCGCCCCCATGATGCCGGATTTCCAACCTGTCACCTAGCAGTATTCGCCAGATGTTCACCCTTTTGAACTCCACCAAATCAATATCCTGGAAGGAGATTGACACTTGTATTGGCCAGGCCTTGACGGTAATCGAGTCTTCATAGCATTCAATCTTGCCAATGGGCCACGATGCCCCCCATATCCATGGCCAAATTCGAATGCCCAGGAGTTTCATCGGAGGACCATGGAGCCGTACTGATCCTCTCCGCTGGCAGGCCAAATCACGACTCTTCATAGGCTAGAGGAAGAACCCGCTCATTTATCGACAGACACGACCTAATTTATCACACCGCCCGCCGCTTGGGGTCATTCAACGTGACCTCCTATCCAGCAGCGCCAGGTCTCGCCAATGGGAGGTCGCTTAGGGTAGACTTATCCCTCGGCAGTTCAGCCGCACTCAAGACATGCCAGCGAAAGTCGCCATCATCGGTGTAGGCCACACAGCGTTCCGGGCCACCAGCCCGGGGCTCTCCTACAAGGAGCTCATGTTCGAGGCGGCCACCCGCGCCTACGAGGACGCCGGCCTGGACGCCCGCAGCGAGATCGACTCCTTCCTGACCTGCTCCGAGGACCTGGCCGAGGGCACCAGCATCTTCGACGAGTACGTGCCGGACCAGATCGGCGGCGCCGAGCGACCCGTCTACACCGTGGGTGGGGACGCCATCCAGGGGCTGGCGACGGCCTACATGCAGATCGCCAGCGGCATCGTGGACGTGGTATCGGTAGAGGCACACAGTAAGGCGTCCAACGTGGTCACGCCGGGCGAGCTGCACGCCTTCGCCCTCGACCCGATCTTCGTGCGGCCGCTGGGCTTCAGCGCCCACGCCATGGCGGGGCTGGAGGCGTCCGCATACCTGGCGGCGACCGGCACGACCCGCGAGCAGTGCGCCCACGTGGTCGCCAAGAACCGGCGCAACGCCCTGGCGAACCCCAGCGCCGCCCACGCCGCCGCGATTGACCCACAGGACGTTCTCGCCTCGCCTCCCGCCTTCGCCCCGCTCACGGAGCTGGAGGTGAGCGCCCCGGCTGACGGCGCGCTGGTGATCGTCCTGGCGTCCGAGGAGCGTGTTAAGAAGCTGAAGGGGCAACCCGTCTGGCTGCGCGGCATCGGCTGGTCTACCGGCTGCGGCATCACTGCCGGTCCGGACGGCGCATCCGCGGACTACGCCAGGAGCGCCGCCGAGTTGGCCTATCGCATGGCCGGCATCCCCGCCGAAAAGGCGGGCCGGGAGATCGACTTCGCGGAGGTAGACGACAGCTACTCGTTCAAGGAGCCGCAGCACCTGGAGGCGCTGGGGCTGTTCGGGCCGGGGCGCGCCGGCGCGGCGACGGCGGATGGCGCCACCGCCCGCGAGGGCGACCTGCCGGTGAACGTGTCCGGCGGCTCCCTGGGCGTGGGGCAGCTGTTCGAGGCGAGCGGCGGGCAGAGGGTGGCGGAGGTGGTGGCGCAGCTCCGCGGCGAGGCCGGTCCGCGTCAGATCAAGAAGGCGAAGACCGGGCTGGCCCAATCGTGGCGGGGCGTCCCCACGGCGACGGGGGCGGTAGTGGTGCTGAGCCGTGACTAGAGACGTAGCAAAGGCGATGCCATGCGCAAAGTAGCGGTAGTCGGGGCCGGGCTGACGCGGTTCATGCGCCGGGCCCAGGAGACGGGGCCGGAGCTGGCCTGGCTGGCGGCCAGCCAGGCGCTGGAGTCGTGCGGGCTGGGGCTGAAGGACGTGGACAGCGTGGCCATCGGCTCGGCGCCGGACGCCTTCGACGGGGTGCACATGAAGGGCGAATACCTGGCGCCGGGCGCGGGCGGCTGGGGGCGGCCGGTGACGCGGCCTTACGCCGGCGGCGGCACCGGCGTCCTGGTGCCGATCCACGCCTGGTTCAACGTCGCCTCCGGCCTGTTCGACGTCTGCCTGGTGGTGGCGGAGGAGAAGATGTCCACCTGCCACCCCCACCCGCAGGGGGCCTTCGTCACCATCTTCGACAATATCCTGGAGCGGCCGCTGGAGCCGAACCTGATCTGGATCTTCGCCCTGGAGATGCAGCGCTACATGGATACCTACGGCATCACCAAGGAGGAGATCGCCCTCGTCTCCGTGAAGAATAAGCGCAACGGCCTGGACCACCCCTCGACGCACGTGGCGGAGGAGATCACGGTCAAGGACGTGATGGAGTCCGAGGTGATGGTGTCGCCGGTGAACCGGCTGGACGTCAGCCCGGTGAGCGACGGCGCCGCCGCCATCGTCCTCGCCTCTGAGGACGTGGCGCGGCGAATCAGCGACAAGCCGGTCTGGATCGACGGCATCGGCTGGAACCTGGACACCGCCTACTGGACCAACCGCGATCTGGCTTATCCCAGCTACGTGGAGCGGGCGGCGCGCATGGCGTACAAGATGGCGGGGATCACGGAGCCGCGGAAGCAGATCAACGTGGTGGAGCCGTACGACCCGTTCTCCTACAAGGAGCTGCACCACCTGGAGGGGCTGCTGCTCTGCGACAAGGGGCAGGCGGCGAAGATCACCGCCGACGGCGTGACCCAGCGCGACGGCGACATGCCGGTCTCTCCCTCCGGCGGGCTGCTGGGCGTGGGCAATCCGATCGCCGCGGCGGGGCTGATGAAGGTCGCGGAGATCTTCTGGCAGCTCAGGGGCGAGGCGGGCCGGCGCCAGGTGCCGGGGCAGCCCAAGGTGGGGCTGGCCCAGGCCTGGGGCGACCTGATGCAGGTGGGCACCGTAGTGGTGATGAGGGCCGATTGATGACGGAGCGTACGCTTCCCGGCACCCCCCTCAGCGACGAGGCCATCCAGCAAGGGAAGGTGCTCACCCTGAAGTGGCCGGCGTCGCTGCGCTACGAATGGGATACGGGCGTGGCGATAGGCCGCTTCCTCAGCGAGCTGAAGAACGGCCGCATCATCGGCCGGAGCTGCCATCGCTGTCAGCGGGTGCTGGTGCCGCCGCGGATGTTCTGCGAGCGCTGCTTCCGCCCCACTGACGCCTGGCAGTTCGTGCAGGACAGCGGCAGCGTCAACACCTACTCGCTCTCGCACCTGCGCTGGGACGCCAGCCGCGTCGAGGAGCCGATCCTGGTAGCGGTGATCGAGATCGACGGCTCCAGTCAGGGCGGCCTGCTCCACTACCTGGGCGATGTCAGGCCGGAGGAGATCCGCATCGGTATGAAGGTGAAAGCGGTATGGAAGCCGGCGGAGGAGCGGGAGGGCTCCATCCTGGACATTCGCCACTTCCGGCCCTTCGACTCCGCTCGGGACAGGCCGGCGTAGGAGAGAGCATGGGCAGCAGCGAGCACATAGACCGAGTGACTGACCTGCGGGCCTGGCCCGGGGAGTTTCCGGTGAGCCACCTGTATACGATGGGCATCGCTGGGGAGCGGTTCTTCCGCGAGCTAAAGGAGAACGGCCGATTTCTGGGTAGCCGCTGCGCTGCCTGCGACCACGTCTATCTGCCGCCGTCCATCTTCTGTCCCCGCTGCTTCGCGGCCCTGGATGAGTGGAGAGAGGTGGGCCCGCAGGGTACGGTGCGCGCGGTAACAACCGCCCATCGCGGCGTGGACGGAGGCGCTCTCGAGACACCGGAGACGCTGGCCCTGATCCAGCTGGACGGCGCCGATGACCTGCTGGCGCACCGCATCGGGGAGTCAGCGGGGCTAGAGATTGGGGCCAGAGTTGCGCCCGTGCTCAAGGAGACGCCTGAGCGGGAGGGCTCTATCCTGGACATCCGCTACTTCAGGGCAGTGTAGTTTTCAGCTAGATAGGAGGGACCGCCATCGCCGAGTCGGTGCGAGTTTTCAGGGCAGAAGAACGTCGGCAGACGCCCACGACCCAGACCCCTGGCATGCATCGCGAAGAGCTCATGTCAACACCGCAAAGCTGGGCGGGCATCGTTCGCATGCCGCCCGGGTCCGCTTCGGGCTGGCACCACCACGGCGAGTACGACTCGTACATCTACGGGATCTCGGGCAAAACCCGTCTCGAATTTGGGCCGGGCGGAAAGGAGTCCCTGGAGGGTGAGCCCGGCGATGTGCTCTACATACCCAAGGGCATCGTTCACCGGGAGCTGGCTCTCGGTTCAGAGGAAGGAGCGGCCTTTCTGGTAAGGGTCGGCAAGGGCGAGCCGGTGATCAACGTCGATGGGCCGGCCGAATAGCTGACGAGCCCTTCCCTGCCGACCCGGCTAGCCAGCGTCATGAACTTCCGCCTCAGCGAGCCCCAGGAACGCCTTCGGTCTGAAGTGTGCGAGTTCCTCTCGCAGGAGCTGGGGACGAGCCACACCTCGGAGCCGCGGCCGATGCCGCCCGGCTACCTGCCCGCGCGCGATTTCGAGCTGAAGCTGGGGGAGCGAGGGTGGCTGGCCCTGAGCTGGCCGGAGGAGTACGGCGGCGGCGGCCGGCCGGTAGCGGAGCAGTTCATCGTGGAGGAGGAGGTGGCGCTGCACGGCGGCCCCGCAAGCGACGCCATCGCCCGTGTCATCGTCGCCCCCATCCTCATGGCCAAAGGCAGCGAGGAGCAGAAACGCCGCTACCTCCCGGGCCTGGCCCGCGGCGAGATCACCTTCTGCCTGGGCTATACGGAGCCGGAGTCCGGATCGGACCTGGCGTCGCTCCAGACGCGGGCCGTGGCCGATGGCGACGACTACGTGATCAACGGCCGCAAGGTGTACACGAGCGGGGCAGAGGAGAGCGATTACTGCTGGCTGGCCGCCCGCACCGATCCTGACGCGCCCAAGCACGCCGGTACGTCAGTCCTCATCGTTCCGATGAAGTCCGCCGGCGTGGAGGTACGCCCGTTGCTCAACCTGTTGGACGAAGAGTGGTTCAACGAGGTGATCTTCGAGGACGTGAGGGTGCCGCGCGGCGAGCTGGTGGGTGGGGAGAACAAGGGCTGGGAGGTGCTCACCTCAGCGCTGGGGGTGGAGCGGATCACGATCTACCGCGCCTTTGTGCACATGCGAATGCTGTGGGCTCTGGTGCGACAGGCCAGGGAGGAGCGCGGCGGCCGGCGGGCCCTTCGACAGGCTCTCCGAGCGGGGCATCGGAGTCCGCATAGCGGACAGGGCAGGCCGTGGGACGATCCGGCGGTGCGACAACGTCTGGGGGAGCTGGCGGCGGAGTTCGAGGTGGCGCGGCTGCTGCTCTGGCGGGCGATCGGTCTGCACGAGCGGGGCGAGGAGTTCCGCGCGCAAGCGGCTATGGTGAAGCTGTTCAATACAGAGCTGGCGCAGCGGCTGTACACGGCGGGGATGGGGATGCTGGGCTCGTACGCCACCGTCCTGGGCGGCGAGAGGGCGCTGTGGCAGGGCGCCCTGCCCCACGCCTACCTATCGGCGGTGCAGGACACGATCGGCGCCGGCACCTCCGAGGTGCAGCGGGAGATCATCGCCCTACGCGGGCTGGGCCTGCCGCGGGGCTAGCCTTCGAGCTGGGCCTTCAGGCTCTCCAACGACTCCTCGATCTCGTTCTGGAAGACCCGGTTCATGAACAGGGCGTCAACCACCATGCCCAGCGGACCCATGGGCGGCCTGTAGCCGATCGTCCACTCCACACGCGTGCCGTCATCGCTCGGCTCGAACGTCATACGGCCTTCCATCTCCATGCCGCTGGTGGCCTTGCGGGCGAACACGCGGGGCGGGTCGTACTCCGTCCATAGCGCCTCCACCTCCTGGGCTCGCGGCCCCAGCTTGATGACGCTACGATCAGTGGTACCCTTGCTCTGGCCATCGCCAGAAGTTATGTCGACTGACTTCATAAACATGATCCAGTCCGGCTGAGTGGAGGCGTTGGTGACGTAGTTGAACACGTTGTCCGGCGAAGCGTCTATATCGATAGACTTGAGGATGCTGGGCAAACGGCACCTCCATCTCTTGAGAGCTATCGTCGCCGAGATTAGTGCTTGAAGCAGGCGCTGTCAAGGATGGACGACGGTCTTGCAGGTTTGGCGCAGCGCGCTATAATCTAGTGGCGAGAGAGCGGAAGTGGCTCAGTGGTAGAGCACCTCCTTGCCAAGGAGGGGGTCGCGGGTTCGAATCCCGTCTTCCGCTCCATCTTTCTGCCTGCGGATTGAAGCCGAAGTGGCGGAATTGGTAGACGCGGCAGACTCAAAATCTGCTGAGGGGCAACCCTCGTGCCGGTTCGAGTCCGGCCTTCGGCACCACAATCCGTATCTAAATGCGGCTCCCTGAGCCACAAATGCAAAGGCCCTCAGCGATTGATTGAGGGCCTTTAGACAGCCACCGAGACAGCCACGCGGGTTACTTGCAACCAGGACAGACTCCTGTGCTGAGTTTATGTCGAGGCCTGCCCTACCACGAATCGCTATGTGACACTAAGGGTTGTTAGTGGACATACTAGCTGGATGGCGAGCGTTGCGATAAGGTCATGTCATTGAAGAAAGTCTGCACTCGATCTCGGTCGCATCGCCTCGAAATCATCTGGACGACCCGCTTAGCGTGACGCAGTATATTGGTAGGAGGGGGTAGGCAGGAGGGAGCACGCGTGTTGAGGCGGGTGATCGTGGTGGCGGCGGTAGCTGTGCTCTCCTTGGCCACGGGTTTCGTAGCGCTAGCCTATCCCGCGATCTTCAGACAATCTCTTGCTGAGCCGTGGCTACAGTTGGACGCCGCTGAAGGCCGCGTAGGGCTCGACTCCCAGATAGTCATCGAGGTGCGCGGTAGCTTCTCCGAAGAGGAGATCCGGGAGTCCCTGGACATCCGCCCGCCGCTCCCGATAGGCGAGGACGACCTGACGGTGAAGCGAGTAGCCGTCTTTCCCTGGCACGAAGGATTTCCGTGGGCAAAGACGCGGGTCACGATCAACCCAGCGAAGGCTCGTCTGTTCCAGCCCGAGACCAGCTACGCCATTGCTTTGAAGGATCAGCTCCTCACGTTCGACACGATCTCGCTGCCGCGCGTGGTGGCCGCCCACATCACCCCGGCCGTGGACGACGTTTCGGGCAGCGTGCCAACCTCCAGCTCAATCGTCCTGCGGTTCAACGAGGAGCTCATCTGGCAGGACGAGTGGCTGAGCGTTGACCCGCCCGCGGACGTCACGACGACGACGAGAAAGACCGAAGCGGGGGGCACGGAAGTCGTTGTTATGGCCGTCGACCGGTGGGAGAACTCTACGACCTACACCGTCACGGTTCCCGAGGGGGTAATCGACGTTCACGGTCATGAGGGGGAGGAGCCGTTCTCGCTGAACTTCAATACCGGGCCCCGGCCCGTGGTCGTCGGGGCGACGCCGACCGGAAACCATCTCTCCCCGGAGAGCGCCGTGAGGGTTGAGTTCGATAGGGCGATGAACCGCCAGAGCGTCGAGGAGAGCTTACTGCTTCAGCCGGGCGCCACCGGAATCTTCGAGTGGGAGAGCGATCTGGCGTTCAAGTGGAGGCCGGCGGCGCTGGAGTACTCGACGGCGTATACGGTCTCGCTGGGTGGCACCTCTATCGACGGCGACCCTCTCGTTCCGCACAAGTGGTCCTTCTCCACCCACGACCCGCCGATCCAGCTGGCGATCGAAGGCGAAGAGACGAGTCCAGCGACACTCGGCGCCGCCGTGTCCGGAGGCACAGGCGATTACTCGTTCGAGTGGAGCTCCGGCGAAACGAGCCGGGAGATCCGGGTGGACCTGTGGTTCGAGGAGGTGCGGACGTACGCCGTGTCCGTTACCAGCGGTGACCGGAGCGCCTCCGCGGAGTTCGTGGTCAGCGGCCCGCCGTCCCCTTGTCCGGAGGAGTGGCGGATCATCAACGAGGAGGTCTGCTACAACGAGGAGGTGCTCCCCGGGCCTGTGCAGGTGTTCACCGCGCGGGTGGACCTTCGCGACCCGGACGTGGGGCTGAGCTCGCTGCCTGCGGGGGACTTCCTGGGCCAGGCCCGCACGGTGAGCGAGTCCTCCCAGCCCAGGGATGCCGTGGTCGCCGTCAACGGCGACTTCTTTAACATCAGCGGCCCCGAACATTTCACTTTGGGACCGATGATCTCCGGGAGCAGCTTCGTCCGCGCTCCCCAATCCGGCGGGGTGGTCCTGGCCCTCGATGGAGCACTCAACTCGTGGGTTGGGCCAGCGAAGACGCTGGAGGTTTACGTGCAACCCCCCGACGGCGACCCTCACCGTCTGAACTCGGTCAACACCGCCCCCGGCGAGGATCAGCTGGTGCTGTTCAACGCCTACCGGGCTAGCCAGCTCGCAGTCGCGGCGGACGCCTGCTACGCGACGTTCGCCCCGGCTGACGATGGCGCGAGCGGCGCCTACGCCTTCTCCTGCGGCGCGACCACAGAGGTCCGGTTACAAGTGGGCGAGTTCGTGCTGGTGGGACGCGGAGCCGCCGCTGACTGGCTGCGCCAGTACGTCGATCAGCCGCTTGGCTTCGTTATCTCGTTCGCGCTGCCGGACGTCGAGTTCCTGGTGGGCGGCTCCCACGTTCTCATCAGCAACGGCGAACCAACGGAGCCGATCGAGGGTAAGAGGCACCCACGGACCGCCATCGGCGTCGACGCCGAGAGGTACCTGTACCTCGTCGTCGTGGACGGACGGAGCGACGATTCTATAGGGATGACGCTGGCGGAGCTCCAGGGGTACCTGGCCGGGTTCGATCTCGTGAGCGCGATCAACCTGGACGGGGGAGGGAGCAGCACTCTCGTGCTGGAGGGAGCGGTGATGAACACCCCGTCCGATGGGAAAGAGCGGACTGTAGCCTCGGTCGTGGTGGTTCAGCTCGCCCAGTCCCCGGAGGCCTGCTGGCACCGGTTCATCCGGTGCAACTAGGCGCCCCCAGCTCCACGGCGACCCACACTAAGGCAGATTAGTGGCGGCCTACACCTTCTCAGCCAGGATTTGCGCCGCTGTCAGCTCTTCCTCTTCGTGGGCTCTAATTGTCCAGCTGATGGTTTCCGAAAACAGTTCGTACGGCTCTTCACCGAACTCCCCAATGAACTCGTCCGCCGCCTCTTTCAATCTCGCCAGGCCGGCCCGCCAACTCTCCAGAACGCGCTGCCTTCGATCCTCTTTATGGATGACTCGAAAGCCAGTCCGGTCGAACGCCAAGCAACAGTCGTCCACTGTGCGTATCCCGGGATCGAACCATTTGTCTTTGACCGCTTCCTCGGTTTGCTTTGTAGTCTTTGGGGTTAGAAAGGCGTCGTACATCACGATCTTGCCCCCTGGTTTCAATGCCTCGTGGATCGTCCTGAACAGATCGGGCCAATCCGCCACATGTACCCAAGCGAAGACATCTATCGCCGCATCGAACGCTTCTCGTGGATAGGCGTAGGTGACGGCGTCGCCTTCTATGTAGGCGATCAAGGACTGAAAGCCCTCGTGCGCGGCTTTGGACTTCGCGACATCCAGCTGGTAAGGCACCACATCGATACCGAGAACTTCGCAGCGGAATTCCCGCGTAAGCAGCCGACTCACTCCTCCGCTGCCAGAACATGGCTCAAGAATTCGCTGCTCCTTTGAGATTCCTGCAGAGCGCGCTAATTCAATGACTTCGTCATCACGAACCGGGCTGTCGGTTGTGCCCAAAGCGAAGATTTCGAACGCCCGGCGAAAAGCGGGGCCATAGATTAAGGTGAGGCGCGTTCGCCTCTCTTCAGTCTCAGACAGCATGGGGCAAGCCGCGGTTCGAGGGTTCAGCTGTGACGCTGCTTCGATGATAGCACCCTCGGCTGATTAATTCGTATTCGGCCTGCGCCCTTGCCAGATACGGAGAGCGCGTCCTTCAGGGATCGGCCGCCCAGCTTTCTACAAAGAGCTTGGCGATGGCATCCCCCTGCGGTAAGATCAGACTCCGAAGGGAACCATATATGATCCGCCGCATCGCCGCAGTACTCTTGTCATCCCACTCATCGCGCTCACCGCGCTCCTCATCTCGCGCCAGGGCGAGAGGCCGGCCCATCTCCGTTGGTCGTCGACAGCAACAGCGGCGGCGGTCCCCGTTCCCGACCATGAACATCGTCCGGTCCAGAAAGCGGCAGTTCAGCGAGTCGAGCGGCTCGGGTGAGCGAACGTCGATACGAACCAGCTCCGCGGGCGCCACGGTCCCCTGAGGCCATAACGTAAAGGAGAAGGAAATGCGTTCGGAAGCAGACACATCGCTGATCGACGCAGCGCGAGAAATCGCTCCAATCATCCAGAAACACACTGGGGAAGCAGAGCGGGAACGACGCCTGTCCCGACCAGTCTTAAATGCATTGCGCGAGAAGGGTCTCTTGCGAATGTTTACTCCCCGGTCTCTAGGGGGGTTGGAGACAGACCCCATAACTCGCGCACTCGTCGTCGAAGAAATTAGTCGTCACGACTCTGCGGCCGGCTGGACCCTGGAGAACCCTTTGGATTGGGCTTTTTTTTGTGCGCGTCTCCCCAACGAGGGAGCAGAGGAGATCTATAGCCGTGGCGCGGACATTTTGATCGCCGCCCAATTTGGCCGCCCACTAAACGCAACTTCGACCGAAGGCGGATACCGTATCTCAGGTCGAGCGCCGTTCGTCAGCAATTGCTATGACGCCGATTGGATCTCATCGACAGCCTTGGTGGATGTTGACCAACATTCCGAAGGCGAGCCGGTGACGGTGATGGTCTATTTTCCCAGAGAAGACTGCGAGATCATAGACACCTGGGACGTTATGGGGATGCGAGGCACGGGCAGCAATGACATATCGGTGACCGACGTTTATGTACCCAAGTCTAGGACTTTTCCGATGGTGCCCGAATTCGAGCCGGGGTCCCACTATCAGGGTCCACTTTATCGACTCCCGTTTGTGGGCGCTGCTGCGACAGGCATACCGACGCCAATGCTGGGGGTTGCGCGAAGAGCGGTTGATGAGGTGACCGATCTCGCCCTAACCAAGACTCCGGTGGCATCAAGCGGCCCTTTAAAAGAACGCTCGTCGGCACAAGTCCAGTTGGGAAAAGCGGAAGCGGTCTTGCGTTCAGGCCGCTCATTGCTTCTCGACACTGTGAGTGAAGCGTGGCAAAGAAGCGTTGACGGTGGGACCCACTCGCTGAAGCAAAAAGCGGACATATTGCTTGCAATGACCCACGCGATGAGCAGCGCGGTACAGGCAGTGGAGCTCGCTTGTAGCATTGCGGGAACGACTGCATTTAGAGCCACCAGCCCGTTGGAACGCTGCTTTCGGGACGTCCAGACAATGAAACATCATGTCTTCGCCTCCGAGGCTCGGTATGGGACCTTCGGGCAAGTGTATCTTGGAGTTCCACCGGACTTTCCGGTGGTTGCCTTTTAGCCCCGAACGTCCCCGCGGTTACGGAGATATTCAAGAACAATTCGTACACTTAACCCTTTCGCCGCAACCTCCAGATCTTGCTTCAGCCGCTGGCCGCCCCGTCCCGCTTGTGTTTAGCCCAGGGGGGAGAGAAGCGACTCGAACCCATGACCCTCTCTTGACGTTACCGACTGCACACTAAGTTCCCTTAGTGCAGCCAGCAGCGTGTGCCACGGCCAGTCCTCCCGACGACGAACGGCTAGTACCGGGCCGCTTCTGGCTCGCAGAGACGGTACAGCACTGTAACGTGGTGGGCGCGTTAGCTGTTATTAGCTTGGATATATGGGGCCTCTAGGACTAGCCCTCACTTTAGCCCTCATATTCCTGGCTCTCGCGGTGGCTGCCGCTTGGGGCGCTCGATACGTCCAACGTTCTCTGCAACGATGGCGGCGTCAAGAGCCGCCGCCGACTTTCGGCGGCCTTCAGCAGGAGCCGGTAGAGCCAGCGCTTGCTGAGAGCGTCCAGCAATTTCGCCGGCCCCACCTCGTGCAAACCATTAGCCTCGCAGTTGCCACGGCGCTGATAGTCGTGTCCCTAGTCGCTCTCTTCCTCGGGCGAAGCGGCCGATAATCATGACCTCAACGTTGAACGGGCTCATCATTGCGCCATGCACGCTTGCACCCCAATGGCTATTGGCCATGTCCCACTCCCGCAATCACCTCCGCGAGCTTCTGGGCCGTGGTGCTCACATCGTATTTGCTGGCGTTCTGCCGGCAGCGCTGGGCCACTTCGGCTCGGAACTCTGGCTCCTGGATTAGTCTGTCCACCGCCGAAGCGATCTGACCATGGGGCACGAGGACCGCTCCGCTGTGAATTCCGGGATAGGCTACGGTGTTGGGGACGACGCAGGCGACGCCGGCGTAGGCCTTCTCCAGCATGGCGATGCCGAAGGTCTCGTGGTACGAACAGGAGAAGGCGATATCTATCCCGGAGATGAAGCGCCAGTAGTCGACCTGGGTCTCAAACCGGGGTATGAACTGTACGTTGCCCAGCCGGTTGAGCCTGGTCGCGGCGTCTGCGTAGTAGTCTTTGAGGCTCTGAGGGACCCAGAACGGCTCATCCCAGTCCTCTTTCCGGCCGATGATGAACTTCACGTCCCTATGCTTGGCCGCCAGGCTCTCGATGACGTCCAACGCTCCCTGGAGGTTCTTGTCGGTGCGCCAGCGGTGCTGCCACAAGACCGTCAGGCCGGAGCGCCGGGCCCTGTTCTCGCGCCGGCAGCGGTCTATGCCCTCGAGGTCGATGCCGAGGAAGCAGACCTGGAACTGGTAGCCATCGATGCGCTCCTCCAAGAGACGTTTGGTAAATACGCTCTGCGCAAGATGTCTCTTGAAATAGGGCATGAGAATGGCTACGGACTCCAGGAAGCCGTCTTCATGCGCGTTCTTCCCCCGGTCCCAGCCCGTGATGTAGTCCGGATAGAGGGCCCACAGGACGGTTGGCGTGCGGAGGACGTCTTCTTTATGGAGCGCGAGTGCGTCCACGCGCCGGTGAGGGCCGTATACCACCACGTCAGGGGAGAACTCCTCTAGCTCGCGGTACAAGGGGGGATCCAACCAGTTGCCGGCAACTTCAAGGCCTTTTTCGCATAGGATCTCGCTTCCCCGATTGGGGAAGATCCAGGACTCGATGTTGGCCAGATAGAGTCTCATGCCACCTCATCGGCGAGAGTCAAGAAACCTGTGGCCCGGCGGGATCTAGAGGGAGATGGGCTGGGCGGACTACCGTCCATGCTTCTTGCCGATCAAGAAGCCTCTTCCCCCTTTGGGGATGCCTTCTGGGGTCTTTTCGCTGTGCGGTTCGTAGTAGAAGCCCCGGAACTCTGCGCTCCCGAAGCCGGCCGCCCTCACCATACCCTCCAGGCACTGGGGCCCGTATATCCACCAATTGGTCGGATCACCCATGTAGGCGCCCTCGATGAACCTGCCCATGGAGATGAGGGCAGGGTCGAGGAGGAACACGCTTTCGATAAGGATCGTGTCAGTGCAGACGGCAGCCAGCTTCGATAGCACGTTCGTAGGGTCCGGTATGTGATACATCAGTCCTGTGCAGATGACGATGTCGAAGGTGCCGAGGCTGGCATCGACCTTGTGGGCGTCGTCGTTTATGAACTGTACGTCAAGCCCAAGGAGGTTGGAGAGGTACTGCGCTTGCCGGACGTAGCGGGGGTCCAGTTCCACCCCCAGCACGCGCTCGGCGCCCCTGCGTTTGGCCACGAAGCTGTAGTATCCGGCGTTGCAGCCCGCGTCCAGGACGGTCTTGCCGGAGAAATCGCGCGGGAAGCCGAGGCGGTCCAGCGAGGCCAGGACGGAGTCACCGTCATGGATCCCCTCGATCTTCAGCCAGTCCGCCAGGTGAAAGGAGTGGTACCAGGGTTCCAGCCGCTTGACGGCGCTCAGTATCTCTTTTCTCTCCTCGGTAGAATGCACATCTAGATGCCAATTCAAATCTTCTCCTCGCTTTCGGTAAACAGCGTGTCGGCACAAGCCGCAGCACAATCTCGTGCCGCTGCGACGACTCTCGCAGGTCGTGCAGGTCCATGTTCGAGCTGTCTCACCGTAGTAGTATGGGGCGGGGGTGCGACGTGCTCACTCCTTAGTAACGTAATATCGAAAACTTACCCAGTCCTGAGGTGCCGGCGGGGTTTGATCTTGCATCACGTCCACGATTTTGGCTCCATGCGCTTCGAGAGAGGCTACAACCTCCTCTGGCTTTATCCCATACATCTCCATCCTTGGCTGGTTAGGGCTCTTCGCTCCTGGCTTGTCGCCACGGGCCTCTAGTATTGGTTCGCTTGGCTGTTGAAATATTAGCAGGCCATGTGGGATAAGTATCCGCACAAATTCCTTTATATAGTTCTTAGAATATCGTGGTGCGATGTGTTGAAGCGTAATGTTTGTATAAATAAGGTCGAACCTATTATCGGCGAATAACTTGAGGTCAGCAGTCTCATTCAGATAGTATCTGCATCTATCGCCGCGGCTATTGAATTTGTTAGCTCGCTCGATCATAGATGGGGCGATATCAACGCCATCAACTTCGTCGAAATAATTGGCAAGCGCCTGAGTTAACCTTCCAACACCACAGCCAAAGTCGAGCGCTTTTCTGCGTGCAGTATTGAGACCCAATGATTCGACATGCCTAATGA
>JADFRV010000248.1 GCA_022561095.1 Chloroflexota bacterium
CTTTACATGCGGCTCTCGCGTCAGCCCTGACCGAAGCTTAACCGCCGCGACCTCCCTTCCCCTGTAACAAGCTCGGCCCGCCTTTCATCCTACCAAGTGCAAATAGGCTCAAAGTAGGGGTAACGATATGCGCATCTTCACTCGTGTCCTGCCGCTGGCGCTGGCGGCGACGCTGTTTGTCCTGGCCTCAGCCTGCGGCAGCGGCGGCACAGGCAGCACTACGTCGGACCAGACAGACGGTCAGTCCTCTGATCTAGTGTCCTCGGAGCCGCTGAAAGTCCTCTCGGAATCGGCGGAGAGCTTCCAGGATGAAGTGCAGTCGCTCGAGGCTGACCTGCAGTTCAGCATCAACGTCGATGGCCTGGACATTGTCACCAGCGCAGAGATGGCGTTCCAGGCGCCGGACCAGATGCACATGACGATGACGATAACAGGCCTGGGAGAGGGAGAGTTCGAGATGTTGATGCTGGGCACGGATATCTATATGAACGTGCCACCTATGGGCTGGATCATCTTCTCTCTGGACGATCTTGGTGTGGAGGAGCTTGGGCTAGACGCTCAGACGCTCCAGGACGCTTTTAGCGATCACAGTTTTGTGGACTATGCGGCGCTGGTTGAGAGCGTGGATGGCGAGGTAGAGGACCTGGGCGATGAGACGATAGACGGGGGGGCCTACCGCCACTATCGCGGCACTATGGACTTAGCCGACCTCAGCGCCGCCTTCAACGACGCCGTCGGCGCCAGCGAGGGCCTGGACCTGGAGGATGTGAGCGGTCCTCTTACGTTCGATGTCTGGGTGGACCCGGACAGCTATCTGCCCTACAAGCTGACGGCGGGTGGTGAGTTCGCCTATGGGGCCGACGCCATAGTGTTCGACGCCGAGATGCTGTTCACAGGCTACAACGAGCCGGTGGAGATACCGGACGCACCTCAGGACGCCGTGTCCTTGGGCGAGCTGTTCGGCGGCCTGTTGGAAGGCCTGGAGGGCCTGGAGGGCCTGGAGGGACTGGAGGGCTTGGAGGGCCTGGAGGGCTTCGAATAGGCTAACGCACCGCGTACGAGCGCTTGACAGGGATGTCAGGCGCTCGTATATTACGCTAAGGCGATGAGGCAGTTTATCATAATCCTTGCGGTTTCTCTCTTCCTCCTCGTCATCGCCGTCATACCGGTCATCGCCGGGGCCTGAGCGGGCGCTTCTGGTTGGCCCGCGGTTAATCGCCTACAATAGCTCCGTCATCCGTTTAGCTTATCGGGAGAGCCGCTGTTATGGCCCACTGCCTGTTCTGCGACATGGCCCAGGGGAAGATGCAGGTCGATAAGCTGTACGAGGACGACCTGGTGTTCTCCATTCGCGATATCCATCCGCGGGCGCCGGTCCACGTGATGGTGATCCCCAAGCAGCACATCCCGACTGCGACGGAGCTGAGCGACGAGCACGGGCCGCTTCTGGGGAGGTTGTTCGCGGCGGCGGCGCAGGTGGCGCGCCGGGAAGGGCTGGACGAGCGGGGCTATCGGCTGGCTTTCAACGTGGGGGAGCACGCCGGGATGACGATCCCTCACCTGCACCTGCATATGCTGGGCGGCCGCCCCCTGGGCCCCGAAGGCTAGCGCGGCCTCCCTCTGCGCAAGGCGCTGACGCTTCCCCGTTGACGATAGTCGCACGGTTGTTCTAATCTCCTCACATGCAATTATGCCTGGCTCATGTTTGGGTGTGTGAATGAGGGGAGGCACTCTTGCCCAGCGCCTGGGAGGCCGTTGTGGTTGGCCTCGATTCTCTGACGGCGGCCTGCGCCGCTCTCAACTTGACCTATTTCGTCTACCGCTTGGCCCGACGCCGGGAGGAGACGGCCCCGCGCGCGGTGGCTGCCTTCGCCCTGGCGTTGGTCTCCCTGGGGGCTATGGGGGAGAGCCTGTTCTTCCTGGCCTTGCTCACGGTACACCCCGCGGGCTCTCCCCCCATAACCCTCCCCTGGGCGCTGGTGCGCGTCTTGCCGCTGGCCGGCGCTGGATTGATCGCCATTCTTATCCTGCGGCGGCTGGTCGCCGATAGGTGGTCTGAGGACGCCCGCCCGTGAGCATGCTTGCCGTGGCCATACAGCGCAGGGAATGGGAGCTGGCTTCTCTTTGCCTGCTCATGGGCGTCGCGGAGGCGGCAGCGGCTCTGCCGCCGGATGCGGTGGAGGGGCTGCTGGAGGTGCTGTCCGGATTGGAAGGCGAGGATGATCGCTCCCCCCGACAGGTCGGGGCCCGCGCCGTGGCCGCCGCCGCTAAGCGCGCCCGAGCAGTCACGGCCCGCAACTTCTACCACGGGGCCGTGGACCAGGCGGAGCGTCAGGACCTGGAGCGGGCCCAAGAGATCGAAGGGTTGGACGATGAGATCGCCCTG
>JADFRV010000090.1 GCA_022561095.1 Chloroflexota bacterium
GCTGCGGAGCATAAGGAAATTATGACCCGTCGCGCGGCTGCATTTGGGCTGGCCAGAATTCAGGACGATTGGGCGATCGAAGTGCTGGAAAAAATTAAGGTTGACGACGAAGAGTGGATCGTACGCGGTGCGGCGGCCGAGGCCCTCGATCGAAGGCTCAATCCTCCCTGGAAGATCTATCCCCCACCGAATGAGCCGGCTGAGCTTCCGTGGCTAATCGCATTTGCGGCCAAAGAGGGCCTGGGAGTAGCGTCGGGAAAAGCTGCCACCGAAATGCTCCGACGGGCCGTGAAAGATGGGTCGGTCGATGAAAAGATCGCCGCGCTCGAAGTTCTCGGCTGGGGCGAAGGGGAAGAACTCACCCTCGAGCTCTATAAAGCGCTCGAGTCGGGTGAGGATCATCTGCGAGATGTCGCCTTTGAATCGCTCTGGCGCTTGTCCACGACGGGTGTCCGCCTGCCCGACCCTCTGAAATTCGGTTTTTAGATTCAGGCGTCCAGGTAGCCCTGAATTCGGTTTTCAACTTCTTCGGCGGTCATAGCCTCAACCGCCACAATCTTATCCAGCCCCTTTTGGCCGGCCACAATTTCAATTCGATTCTTGCGCACGCCAAGCATCTTGGATAGAAAAGCAACAAGCGCCCGATTGGCCTTCCCCCCTACCGGCGGCTCCTTAATTCGGATCCGAATCGTTCCGTCCTCCAATATCCCACCGAGTTCGCTTTTTCGGGAGCGGGGAGTGA
Organism: Chloroflexota bacterium; assembly: GCA_022561095.1. Classification (GTDB taxonomy): domain Bacteria; phylum Chloroflexota; class Dehalococcoidia; order SM23-28-2; family RBG-16-64-32; genus JADFNQ01. The sequence goes on from JADFRV010000090.1 coordinate 743, forward strand.
CCCGTACGGTCAACGCCGCGCCATATTTTCCGTCGTGAAGTCTGAATCGTCGCATTAGATCGCCGAGACCAGTAGGCCCACAATTAATCTTTGAGCGATATTCAGCACGATAAGCAAGAGCAGAGGACTGAGATCGATCCCATTGATGGAGGGGATAAGCCGTCGGATCGGAGCGAGCATAGGCTGCACGATCGAATCCAAGAAACTTCGAACTGGGTGGAAGGGATCAAGGACCCAGCTGACAATGACATCTGCGAGCACCACGATCCATAAAAATGTAAAAACAAAACCAACTATTTCAATAATCAGGCCCATAGTGCCGCCTCCCGCAATTATCCCATAATTTCGAGCCGGCTCGCCCGGGGAAGGATTTCCTACCCAGTCGCCCGGGGACCAAAAATCGCTCGACCGATGCGCAGCAGAGTAGCCCCTTCCTCCACCGCAATTTCGTAATCTTCTGTCATTCCCATAGAAAGCTCCGACCAATCGCCCGGGATCACCCGGCGCAGATAGATCTGCAACGCGTGCAATTTCTTGAAAATCGGGCGCACGCGCTCTGCCTCGACGACCATGGGCGCCATGGTCATCAGCCCTCGAACTTCCAAGTTTGGCAGTTCGCGAATTCGGGCGAATTCCTCAGTCACCTCGGACCAGCTTGCCTGCTCGGTGAGTGGCCAGCCCCATTTTGAAACCTCTCCCGATACGTTGCACTCCAGGAGTATGGGCAGCCGAGTTCCCGCCTGCTCGGCCGCCCGGTTCAGCCGTTCCGCGATCTTAAAACGATCCACGGAGTGCACTGCGTCAAAGACCTGCACCACGGTCCGTGCCTTGCGGCTTTGTATATGGCCGACCATGTGCCAGCTTAGATCTTCAAGATCGTCTGTGGCCGCCCGCTTGGGGAGGGCTTCGTCGATCCGATTTTCACCGATCAGCTTAAGTCCGGCTTCGTGGGCGGCTCGCACGAACTCCGCCGGATGGGACTTTGTGATCCCTACAATCCGAATAACATCCGCCTCTCGGCCCGCTCGATCCGCCGCGGCCGCGATTCGTTCCCGGACCTCGGCCAGTCGCGCTTGTATGTGAACTTCAGTTACGGATGGCAAGGTGCGCTCCAAAGCGTCCTGTATTGCCTTTCTCTCCCCGGTGCGAGTACCAATCTTGCAGGTTACATGCCGTACAGATCTTGCTTACTTCGATCGAGCGTACGCCCGCTGAGCGCAGCTGGGCCTCGTTCGCGCTCCATAAATCGAGATGTACGGCACCGTCGATCGAGTGGAGGTGATCGATTGCTTGATCGCCGAGCGCGGCCTTAAACTCCGTCACTACGTCTTCGCCGACTGGATAATGGTCGGGTCCGATAGAGGGCCCAATCCCTGCTACCAGATCCTCCGGCCTGCATCCATACTCTTTTTGCAAGCTGCGCACCAGCTCGGCCGCCACGACGCGCCCGGACCCGTCCTCACCTGGCTGCGCGACCTGTTCGTCTGGCGCAACATGGACGAGACCCTGGCCGATGACATGGCCGCCTTCCCCGGCTTCGCCGACCTGGCCCGGCTTCTCACCCTTGGGGAGCATATCGAAAGCGGCGACTTCGACGCTGTCGTCGTCGACTGTCCGGCAGTTCGGCATACTCTTGACCTCCTGGCGGCGCTGGACGCCGCCGCCCGCGTCCTCGAGCGGATGTTCCCGGAGCGCCAGCCCACGGTGCTGGAGCCCTTCCTGAAGGCTCTCAGCGGCTACGCTGCCAGCGGCGAGGACGTCTACGAGGCCGGCCGCGACCTCCTCCTTCGCCTCTCCCGCCTCCGCCAGACCCTCGCTGACCCCGAGACGGCGTCCGTGCGGCTGGTCCTTGCTGCGGACAGCGCCTCTCTAACGGAGGCGCAGCAGGCCGTCACCGCCCTCAGCCTGTTCGCCTATCCGCTGGACGCCGCGTTCTGCAACCGGCTGCTGCCGGAAGACGCTGGGCCCTGGGCTAATCCCCGGCGCGATGATCAGCAAACGAATCTGAAATACGTTCGCGAGTCGCTGGAGCCTCTGCCCGTCCTTCCGGTCCCCTTGCAGCCGCGTGACGTGGAGGGCCTCCAGGGGCTTGTCGCGCTGGCCGGGCTGGCGTATGGCGAGGCGGACCCTGCCGCCGTCCTCCACGTGAGGCCGGCGCAGGCGTTCTCTCGCCGCGACGGTGACTACGTCTTGAGCCTCGCGCTTCCCTTCGTCGAACGCGAGGAGCTGGCTATCGAGCGCCTCGATGACGCGCTTATCGTCTATGTGGGCGAGCGCAGCCGTACGTTTGACTTACCGGTTGAGGTTCGGGGCCTGAACGGCGTCTCGTCCGCCTTCGATGGCGATACCCTGCGGGTAACCTTCAGCCACCAGCACTGAGCGGGCCACCGGAAAGGAAGAAGCGTTGATCGGCAAGGCCGATGAATATCTCGTTCACCAGACGGAGCTGCCGCTGGCCCAGGTTGTGTCGGACCATCCGGAGTGGCAGGACCGCTTCTACTTCAACATCCACGACCAGGAAGGCAAGTTCGCGGCTATAACCGGCCTGGGCGTCTTCCCCAATCGCGAGGCGTTCGGCCCGCAGGGGATGGTGCAGGCCTACCTGTTCGTCGTCCACAACGGGCAGCATTACGCTTACCTCAACGTCCGCTCCATCGAAGCGAACCGAGAGGAGATGCAGGCCGGCAGCCTCTCCTACTCCATCGAGGAGCCCCTCAAGGCCTGGCGTCTGGAGATCGCTGACGAGGCGAACGGTATTAGCGGCTCGCTGGTGTTCCGCGCCCGCTGTCCCCTCTACGCCTTCAGCCCCATCCGCTGGCAGGACGGCGATAAGCTGGTCGCTAACCAGTTGCACTACACGCAGGCCGGACTCTACGAAGGCTCGTTCACCGTGGACGGCGAGACGTTCACCGGCCTTCTGGGCATGCGCGACCGCTCCTGGGGCGTACGCGATATGGCGAACGTGCCGGTCTGGTACTGGATCTCCGCCCAGTTCTCGAACTTCTGCGTCTCCGCTTGGCTGTGGGAGACTCCCGAGGGTGAAGTGATCCACTGCGACGGCGGCATCATACCGGAGGAGGGGGAGGTGCGGTCGGTGACCGGCATCGAGCACGAGCTGGAGCTGTGGCCGGGCAGCAAGCGGCCCAAAGCGAGCCGGTTTACCCTCACGACGGCGGACGGGGAGCGGCTGTCGCTGGAGGCGGACGAGATCGGTACGATCTTCCTGGCCCGCGCTCCCAACGCTTGGTCCGACGCCGACGCCGAGGCCCTGGCCGCAGCCGACGCCAACGCCTTCGGCTTCGACCAGCACTGCCGGTTTCAGATGAACGGCGAGACCGGCTACGGCATCGTGGAGTTCATCGTGACCGGGGGCAGCAAGCGCTACGGCATTCCCCGCGCGGAGATCGGCGGGTAGGCGTTTAGGCGGGGGTGGCTGCCCGGCGTTCCTCCAGGATGCGTCGGAGGGCAGTGATCATCTGAGCGATGTTCAGTTCGCCGTATACGGGATAGTCGAATAGATGCCCCTCGTCGATCGTGTAGATGTTGCGGCGGCCCACACGCTTCTTCTCGATGAAGCCGCCCTCCTCTAGGTCGCGCACTATCTGATACACGGCCCGCTCGGTGAGGTTCGTGCCGAGCGCGATCTCGCGCAGGGTAGCGCGAGGGTTCTGGAAGAGATGGGTCAGCACCAATCCGTAGTTGCTCAGGAAGTTCCACTTCTTAGGCATTCATTCACCCCCGCTGCTCGCGTGGGGGCGGCCGCCGTCTCCGGCGGAGTGCCCCTCGCCGACAGTTCCGCTCAGATTTCCCCGGATTATTGTCATGAAGTGTCTTGACACCCCCATCCGGCTCACCGTATCCTGATCTTGCCAATGCAGAATCCAACTTCCGTATTGATTCGCTAAAGTGCGATATTAAGATGCTGATGTCAAGAACCTGGAAACTACCTTAGTTTATACGGATACGAAATTCAAGTGATATTATGCACATAATAAGGGCTAAAGTCTAGCACCCGCTTAGCAACCGTTCAGTTTTTCGGAGACGCACCCCGAATGCCAACACTACCTAAGCTCTTCCGCTCCTCAGCCGCGGACAGCGTCAATGAGGCGGCCCGCCGCCTCGACCAGTTCGCCGAGAAGTACCAGCAGTTCTTCCCCCGCGTCTTCGCCTACGTCTACGGCCGCGTGCACAACGTTCATCAGGCGGAGGACCTCTGTTCAGAGGTGTTCGAGCGGGCCTTCGTCAAGATGGGCTCCCTGCGCAACGATGAGGCGTTCTCCACCTGGCTGTTCACTATCGCCCGCAACCTGGTCACCAGCCAGGCCCGCAAGCGTGGCCGCGAAACCATCGTTGACCCCGATGTCATGAAGTCCGTAGTCGCCTCCAACGTTTCAGTCGAGAACGAGGTGCTGGTCCGCGAGGAGGTGGCGGCGGTGATCGAATGCCTGAAGACGTTTCCCCAGCGCGAGCAGGATATCGTTTCACTGAAGTTCGACGCCGAGCTATCTAACAGCCAGATCGCAGGGATAATGAACCTTAGCGAGCCCAACGTCCGCGTCATCCTCTTCCGCACTTTGCGCAAGCTGCGGGAGATGATGAAGTCCAGCGGCGGCTCCGGCCTATAGCAGGCGCTGCCCCGACCCAGGATTGTTCGCCCCGCCTACGCCTTCTTCGCCTCCGCCGACCGCGGCCCGATAACCCCCTCCGAGCGTAGCGCCTCGATCTCCTCCCAGGAGAACCCCGTCTCCAGCAGCACCTCCTCCGTGTGCTGCCCGAACTCCGGCGCCGGCCTGCGAATGCTGCCCGGCGTGCCGTGCAGGTTCACCGCCGGGCTCACCATCTTGATCGGCCCGTGGGACGGGTGCTCGAAGGTGGTCACCATCTCGTTCGCCGCTATCTGCGGGTCGGCCTCCAGCTCACCGTAATCCTGCACCACCTCCACGATCATGTCGTGCCGTCGCAGCAGCTCCACCCACTCCCGCGCCGGCTTGGCGGCGAACAGCTCGTCCAGCCTGGCGATCAGGCCCATAAGGTCGGTGGCGTGCGTGCGCAGCCAGTCGATGCTCAGCTCGTCCGGCTCCAGCAGGGTGCCCGTCGCCTCCTCCATCGCCTTTCGGAAGACGGGCCAGTAGCGGCCCACCTGGGCCATCGCCAGGATCACCCACTTACCGTCCTTCGCCTTGTAGTGATTCCACAGAGGGCTCGTCAGCTTCCGCGATAGGCGCGCCAGCGGCTGGCCGGCGTAGGTGCCGCTGGTGAGGAAACTGGTGATGTTGAACGCCTGCGAGGCGACCGTCCCCTGGAGGAGCGATCCGTCCAGCGACTGCCCCTCCCCGGTGCGCTCGCGGTGGAACAGCGCCACGGCGATGCCGTAAGAGAGCAGGAAGGCGCTGACCTGGTCCGCGAAGCCGTTGAACGTGCGCGTGGGCGGCGTCTCCGGCTCTCCAGTGACGCTCATCAGGCCGCCCCGCGCCTGGGCCAGCGGGTCCAGGGCCGGGTTGTTCGCATCCGGCCCCTTCAGCCCGAACCCGGACGCGGAGCAGTAGATCAGCTTGGGGTTCATCTTTGACAACGTCTCGTAGTCGATGCCCAGGCGCTTGTTCACCCCCGGCCGGAAGTTCTGCACCACTACGTCGGCGTCCTCTACCAGACGGTAGAACACCTCCCGCCCGCGCTCGGCCTTGAGGTCTAGGACGATGCCGCGCTTGTTGCGGTTGTGCGTCTCGAAGTAGGCGTTGACGCCGCCGGGCGTGAGCTCGTAGCGGATCAGGGAGCGGCCCGGGTCGGGCGAGTCCGGCCCCTCGATCTTGATCACGTCCGCGCCCCAGTCGGCGAGCATCGCCGTGGTCATCGGCCCCTGCTGCCATATCGTCAGGTCCAGGACGCGTATGCCCTCAAACGCCTGCATGTTTCGACTCCGCTCTACGGCAAGCTCTCACAGGCGATGCCGTCGCCATCGAAATCCAGCCCATGAGGATCGCCCGGCCCCTGGCTCTCGAAGAACGCCTGTGCCTCCGCATGCGTAGCGAAGTCGCCGCAGTTGCAGTCGCCTCCACCTTGGGCACACGGAGGTAGTCCAGCGCCGGACGGTGGCTCTGTTGGCTCCGGTGCCTGCGGAGGCGGTTCGGTAGGTTCAGGTGCTGGTGGTGAAGTGGGCGCCGGCGTTGGGGTCGCAATAGGGGTGGTGGCAGGGGTGGAAGTGGGTGCAGGGGTCGAAGTCGACATAGGGGTCGCCGTGGGCTCTACCGTTGGCGTGACGGCAACCGTCGGAGTAGGGCTGGGTTCACTACTACCGTTCTGATCGTCGCCACCCCCTGCGGCGGCCGAAACGATAATGATGATGGCGAGCAGCGCAGCACCAGTTGTAATGACAGCCTTAATCCAGACCTCCCAGGGCTGGAAGCGCCACATGAGAAACAGCCCCAATGGGAAGAACAGAACTAGAGCCACCACCGCTACCCACGTCTGGGTGTACCAGGGTTGAGTTGGTTGCTCGTCGCTCATGCATACCTCCCTCTTGCATGTCTCCCTGTTGGCAAACTCGCAGGCTAGGTATTATACACGACGTCGCCACGGCGCCATGCGCCGGTATTCTTCTGGCTACCCTGCCTCCGCCAGCTCCTGTAGGCGCGTCACCACCAGCGGCAGCGATTCCCCCGAGGGCGCCCGCAGCACCACGTCCGCGATATCCGTGAGCGGCGTCTCGTTCGGGTTCACTTCGATGAGGCTGCCGCCGCTGCGCTTGACGTCCAGAGGGAACCCCGCCGCCGGGTACACCTGCGCGGAGGTCCCCACCAGCAGCATGCAATCGCATACCTGCGTCTGCCGGATGCACTCATCCAGGGCGTCGCGCGGTATCGGCTCCCCGAACATCACCGTATCGCTCTTGACTATGCCGCCGCACTCCGGGCACTTCGGCGGCAGCTCGTCGATGGGGAATCCGTCCAGGGGCCAGCGCTGGCTACAGCCCAGGCAGCGCAGCTTGGTGCGGTTGCCGTGAATCTCCGTGATGGCGCGGCTGCCCGCCTCCTGGTGCAGGTTATCGATGTTCTGGGTAATGATGTGCTTCAGGTATCCCAGCTCCTCCATCTCCTTGAGGGCCGCGTGTCCGGCGTTGGGCTTCGCCTGGGCCAGCGCGTCCATCAGCTCCTGGTACGAACCGGTACGGCTGATCCGCTGCTCCCACCACTCCTTGGGGTCCTCCATGAAGCGCTCGTAGCCCCGCATGTCCGGCTCGCCGTACTTGGTCCAGAGGCCGCCCGGGCCGCGGAAGGGCGGGATGCCGCTCTCCACCGAGAGGCCCGCGCCCACCAACGCCACCACGTGGTTGGCGCGGTGAATGAGCTGCGCCGTCTCCTGGACGGCCTGCTCCAGGTCCCGCCCTGAGCCTGTCGAAGGGTCGGCGTCGCTCATGAGTCTGTCAGTCCCTCCCCCTTAGAAGCCGTCGCCGCCTGCGTCTCCACACCAGCCGCCACCACCGTCACCTTAAGCTCCCGCTCGCGCGGGCCGTCGAACTCCGCCAGGAACACGCCCTGCCAGCGACCCAGCGCCAGCCGCCCCGCGGTCACTGGCACCGACGCTGACTGGCCGACGAGGCTGGATTTAATATGGGCGTGGGCGTTCCCCTCGAGGTGGTGGTAGGAGGGGTCGCTGGGCACCAGCGCCGCCAGTTTCTCCAGCAGGTCGCGCCCCACGTCGGGGTCGGCGTTCTCGTTGATCACCAGGCCCGCTGTGGTGTGCGGCACGAACAGGTGGCAGACGCCCTCCTCCACCCCGGACCGTCGCACGGCGTCGGCGACCTGCTCGGTGACGTCCTCCAGGCATTGGGTGGACCGGGTGCGCAGGCGTATCCCCTCCATCTCGGCTACCTCCCTTCGGCAGGCTCAGGGCAGGCCTTCGCCGACCCATTATAGCCAGTCCGGCGGGGGCTGGCAGCCCCGCTTCAACTAGGCTTGACCTCCGACGCCTGGCGGGGCTAGGTTGGGTGGTGCCATGCCCAGCGTCCTCACCATCGCCGGCTCCGACTCCAGCGCCGGCGCCGGCATCCAGGCCGACCTGAAGACGTTCGCCGCCCTGGGCGTATACGGCACCTGCGCCATCACTGCTATCACTGCCCAGAACACCCGCGGCGTTGTCGCCGTCCTGGAGACGCCGCCGGACATCGTCGCCGCCCAGATCGATGCCGTAGCGGCGGATATTAGCCCGGACGCCATCAAGACCGGGATGCTTGCCAGCGCCC
>JADFRV010000249.1 GCA_022561095.1 Chloroflexota bacterium
TGCGTGCACGGTTGCGTCGGCGACCGGATGGCACAGATGGCGCGCCGCTGCGACGCCGAGGTCGTCCTCGTCGAGGCCGAGTGGGGTCGCATCATCGAGCCGGAGCAGGTAGAACAGGCGCTCAAGGCCAATCCCGGCGCCAAACTGGTCGCCATCGTCCACGGCGAGACCAGCACCGGCATCCTCCAGCCGCTGGAGGAGATATCCCGTATCGTCCATGCCCATGACGCGCTGCTTCTGGTGGACGCCGTCACCTCCCTCGCCGGCTGCGACCTGCGCATCGACGACTGGGGCGTGGACGTCTGCCTCAGCGGCACTCAAAAGTGCCTGTCGGCCCCGCCGGGGATGGCCCCCCTCACCCTGAGCCCCCAGGCGATGGAGGTGGTAGCCAAACGCAAGGAGCCGGTGCGGAGCTGGTACCTGGACGTCTCGATGCTGCGCAACTACTGGGGCGCCGGCAAGGCCCGCGTCTACCATCACACGCCGCCGATGACGATGCTCTACGCCCTGCGAGAGGCGCTGCGCATCGTGCTGGAGGAGGGGCTGGAGACGCGCATCGTCCGCCACCGGCGTCACGCCGAGGCGTTATGGGCGGGCGTAGAGGCGATGGGCCTGCAACTGCACGCCCAGGAGGGCCACCGCCTCCCCTCGCTCACCACCGTGCGGGTGCCGGAGGGCATCGATGAGATGACGCTGCGCCGCGGCCTCCTCCAGGAGCACAACATCGAGGTAGGCGGCGGCATCGGCGCGCTCCAGGGGCAGGTGTGGCGCATAGGGCTGATGGGCTACAACGCCACCCCCCAGAACGTACTCGGCCTCCTCTACGCCCTGGAGACGGAGCTCTCCCGCCAGGGCTTCAAGGTCGAGACGGGTGCTGGAGTGGCCGCGGCTGTACAGTCGCTGAATGCCGACTCTTAGGCCCGGGTCCGGCGGGCCGCTGCTCGGCGCGCCCACTTAGCGTTATCCCTCCGCAGCCACCTGCGGCACCGTCAGCTGGCCGTAAGGCAGCACCAGGATACTCGGCTCGCCGCCGTTCTCGCGTCGGTAGCGTTTGCGCAGGTCGTTCACCGTCTTGGACACGCCCTTGCAAGGGATCATGTGAGATCTACGGACCAGCGCCGGCTTCATGCTGGAGTACAGGTAGCTCTCCACCTTCACCATCGCCATCGCCCCAACCTGAACGCCCCACTGATCGTGATGACGGAAGCGCTTGTCCTCAATCATCTCCAACAGCGCCTGCGGATTTGTCCTCTCCTCCAGCAACTCCTGGAAGTGGACGAGGCCCAGACCCTCGGCGCACTCCGCCGCCAGCACCACCGCTCCGCCCTGGCGCACGCCCTGCGCCGCCACCGATAACCCCTTGAACGACTGGTACAGGCTGATGTCGGACGGGTAGCCCAGATTGCTCGCCACAGCGATGTCGAACTCATGCGGAATCGCCCGCACGTATGCCTTCTCCGCGAAGGCGATCCCCGCGTCGTGCGCCTTCACCAGCTCCCCGGCGAACACGCCTGTGATCGCCTTGCTCTGGTCTAGCGTGACGTTGAGGATGAACGTGGGATCCGTCTCCAACGCCACCTCCCGCATCTCCTCGAAGATCAGGTTTCCCTCCACGCGGCACCACGTCGACTTGGGATGGCCGACCATGGGCCCGCTGTGATTGGAGATCACCGCCTCCGCTCCGGCGATACCCGGCAGCACCGCCTTGCCGCCCCCGGAGTAGCCCGCGAAGATGTGCGGCTCCACAAAGCCGGTCAGGATCTTCACCTTCGCCTGCATGTAGCGGCGGTTTACGCTGATGCGGGCCCCCCTCTTGTTGGTCATTACGTAGCTGAGCTCGCCTTCGTCCTCCGGGTCGTGCTGGATGATTGGGAAGCTCCCCACCACGTCGGGGCCGAGCATCGACACCAGCTCGTCGGGCGTATTCATTCGGTGCATGCCCAGGGCGTTAATCAGCGTGATGGACTGCTGGTCGATGCCCGCCTCGGCCAGCTCCTCCAGCAGGGCCGGAATCAGGATATGGCTGGGCGCGGGCCTGGTGACGTCGGAGAACACTATGGCCACTGTGTCTCCCGGCATGACCATCTCTTGCAGCGCCGCACACCCTATCGGTCTGCGCAGAGCTTCACGAATAGCGGCGGCAGGGTCTGCCAGGGCTGGCATCGGCGCCGGGAGGATGACGTGGGCATGGTCCGGCAACTCCACACGCAGGCTCGCCCTGCCATATGCCAAATCGATTCTCATTAATGCTCCGCTAACGGCGGATGCTACATGCGGTCTACGTTGGCTGTCAAGACGCACCGTATACAATGGCGGCATGGCGCAGGCTCATTTGGGGAAAAAGCGGGCGCTCATCCTGGGCGGGGAGACCGCCGCCGGGCGCGTCCTCGCCACCGCCCTGGCCGCCGCCGGCGCCCCCAC
>JADFRV010000091.1 GCA_022561095.1 Chloroflexota bacterium
CGCTATCGCCGTCGTCTCGCAGCAGGCGCAGCGGCTGGCGGAGCTGTTCGACGAGCAGGGGGTGACCGCAAGAGTGACGGAGGAGCCGCCGGGCACTGCCGGGCTCGCCCTGGTGCAGGGATCGCTGCCGGCGGGCTGGCACCTGAGCGAGGACGGCCTTGATCTGACGCTGATCACGGACACGGAGGAGTTCGGTTTCGCCAAGCAGCGCCGGCGCGCGCCGCGCCGAGGCGTCGGCCGCGAGACGTTCCTGGCCGAGCTCTCCCCGGGCGACTACGTGGTGCACATCGACCACGGGATCGCCCGCTTCGTCGGCCTCGTGCGAATGGCCGTCGACGAGCACCAGCGTGAATACCTTGAGCTCCACTATGCGGAGGGGGACAAGCTGTTCGTCCCCACCGATCAGGTCGACCGCGTCAGCCGCTATGTCGGCCCCTCCGACCATGAGCCGCGGCTAACGCGGCTGGGCAGCGGCGATTGGCAGCGGGCGAAGAAACGGGTGCGGCAAGCGGTGCAGGCGCTGGCCCAGGATCTTCTGGCCCTCTACTCCGCACGAGAGCTGCTGCCCGGCCACTCCTTCAGCCCGGACACGCCCTGGCAAACGGAGCTAGAGGCGTCATTCCCCTACGTGGAGACGGAGGACCAGCTAGCCGCCATCGCCGAGGTGAAGCGCGACCTGGAGCGGCCGCGGCCCATGGACCGGCTCGTCTGCGGCGATGTCGGCTACGGGAAGACGGAGGTGGCGATTCGCGCCGCCTTCAAGGCGGTGATGGACGGGCGTCAGGCTGTACTGTTGGTACCTACCACCGTCCTCGCCCAGCAGCACTACCAGACCTTCCAAGAGCGTCTCGGCGCTTTCCCGGCGCGAGTAGAGATGCTGTCACGGTTTCGCTCGGATGCGGAGCAGCGGGAGGTGGTGGAGGGTCTCAGCAAAGGGACGGTTGACATCGTCATCGGAACACACCGGCTGCTCCAGAAGGACGTGCAGTTCAAGGAGCTGGGTCTTGTAATCATCGACGAGGAGCAGAGGTTCGGCGTAGCCCACAAAGAGCATCTGAAGCAGATGCGCCGCGACGTCGATGTCCTCACCCTCTCCGCCACACCGATACCACGCACCCTATACATGGCCCTGGGCGGCATCCGCGACATGTCGACGATGGAGACGCCGCCCGAAGAGCGGCTGCCGATCAAGACCTACGTTTCGGAGTTCGACGAGCGCCTCGTGCGGGAGGCGATCCTGCGGGAGCTGGAGCGCGGCGGTCAGGTCTACTTCGTGCACAACCGGGTGCACAACATCGAGTTCATCGCGCGGAAGATTCGAGACATCGTCCCAGAAGCGAACGTGGGGATCGCACACGGGCAGATGCACGAGCACGACCTGGAGAGGGCGATGCTGGAGTTCGTGCAGGGCCGGCTGGACGTGCTGGTCTGCACCACCATCATCGAGTCCGGTCTTGACATCCCTAACGTCAACACCATCATCGTCAACCAGGCGGACAAGCTGGGGCTGAGCCAACTCTACCAGCTGCGCGGCCGCGTTGGACGGGGCGCACATCGCGCCTACGCCTACCTGATGTACGATCGTAAAGAACGGTTGACGCAGCAGGCCGAGAAACGGTTACAGACGATCTTCGAGGCGACGGAGTTGGGCGCCGGCTTCCAGATCGCCCTGCGCGACCTGGAGATCCGCGGCGCCGGCAACCTGCTCGGCCCTGAGCAGAGCGGCTACATGGCCGCCGTCGGCTTCGACCTTTACTGTCGCCTGCTGGCGGAGTCCACGGAGCGGCAACGGGCGATGATGCGGGGCGAGACGCCACCAGCCCCAAAGGAGGGCGCGGAGGTGACGATTGAGCTCCCGCTCTCCGCCCACATACCGCAGCCCTACATCCCGGACCTCAACCAGCGTCTCGCCCTCTATCAGCGGATGAGCGAGACTGCAGACGCCCAAGAGGTAGAGTCTATCGGCAGGGAGATGGTAGACCGGTTTGGGGAACCGCCGCCGCCGGTACGCAGCCTGCTGTTCGTCATCCTTCTACGCGCGCTGGCGGCGCGGGCGGGGGTGGAGGCTATCCTGACGGAGGAGGGCCGGGCGGTGCTGCGGCTCAAGGACGGATCACTTGTGCCGAAAGAGGCGCTGGAGTCACGCGTGCCTAAGGGCGTAAGCCTGGGGCGGACGCTTGTGCGGGTAGAGTTGGGGGAGGGCTGGCGGGTTCGGCTACAGGAAACGCTGGAAGCGCTGGCGGAGGCGGAGCCGGTTTCGCTGAAGAGTTAGCCGTAACGTGTCACCTTCCCGTAATAGCTAACTCGAACCGCGGTTATAGTTCTAGTGAAACCTACTCGTTGTTGGTCGATTTGACAAACTACGTGCAACCGTTTAAGATGACCGCTTGTGAACGAAATCACGTCTAACCGCACGAATGCCCTGAGCGACGTCGTCTCTCGGCTCGACCGGGTGCACGCCATGGCGGTCGTGTTCGGCGCCGGGCTCACTGCGTTCCTCGCCATCGAGCCGACCCAGAACTGGCTCCTCCTCTTGCTCGCGGGCCTGGTGGCTCTAGGCACGGACGCTATCGTCCGCACCCATCCTCGCGCCAACTTCAAGCGCCTGGACGACACCGCTCTCTTCCTGTTCGTGCCGGTGCTGCTGACCCTAAGCCTGGGCCTGTTCCTGGAGGAGGTCGCCGAGGGCTACTGGTCGCTCCTGGCCGGGCTGGGCGCCGCTATCCCCTTCGCCATCGTCCTCCAGGCCGAATACAACTCAGTCGACCGCCGCCTCCCCGCTTATGGTGCCGCACGCCTCATCCTGAACATCGCCACCTACGTTATCGCCTTCCTGTTCTACGCCACAATCTATGACTTCGACCTGAGCCTGCCGGCGGTGATCTTCGCCACCGGCGTCGTCAGTCTTCTCCTGGCGATCGAGATCCTGCGTGAGGAGGCGTTGGAGACGCCGCGGACCCTGCTCTACGCCCTCGCCATCGGCGTGCTGCTCGCGGAGGCCTCCTTGAGCATGCACTTCCTGCCCCTGGAAGGGGCGCTGGCCGCGATCTTCCTGCTCCTCGCCTTTTACCTGATGACCGGCCTCATGCACAACTACCTGGGCGACCGCCTCAGCCTGCGCACCGCGGGCGAGTTCAGCGGCATAGCGCTCCTCGGCCTACTGATCGTCGTCATCTCCCACGCCTATATCTAAGGGAGACGCCTAGAGGGGGCATCTCGACCGGGCCGTTCGCTTGCCGGGCCGAAAACGGCTGTGCTAGCATAGATTCCGGCCGGGGCGTGGCGTAGCCTGGTAGCGCACTTGACTGGGGGTCAAGAGGTCGCCGGTTCGAATCCGGCCGCCCCGACCAGGAATGCTAACTCTGCCCTCCGGCGCACAGAGACGCTTTCGATGATCGTCGCGGGTGTCGCTCCGCTAATTCCCCCGCTAACGGCCAGCGCTGGAGAAGGGAGCGAACTATGACCAGTCGTAAATCCTTGCGGCTTTTCTGTTCTCACGGTGCGGCCCTCTTCTACATCGCCCTCCATCCGGGCTGCACCTCGCGAGACTTGGCCGCTGTTTTCGTCGTGACGCAGCGAACCATATGGGGCCTCATAGGCGCCCTGAAGGACGCCGGCCTGATCAACATACGTACAGAGGGCCGGGTAAACCACTACACGATCAAAGAGGATGCTCCCTTTCCCGACCCTGTGCTTTCCCACGCGACGCTTGGGCACGTTTTCCGGGTGCTCTCTGCCTAAGCGACTCTAGAGACGTTTAGGCCGTGCTGGGACGCTCCCCGTCAGGGGCTAGCGGCAGCGAGTGTGGATCACAGGTGTCGATCTACGTTACGGGAGCTATTGGCCGGGCCTGTCGCTTTGTTCGCTTCGGCTGCTTGGCCTTGGCGCGGCGGACGTTGTCCTCGCGGTAACGCTTACCCAGCTCCTCCTCGAAGAAGAACCGCCGCTCACCGAAGGCCGGTCGCAGGTCGCTCAGCCAGATCGCCTTCGGGTCGTACTTCGCGAAGAAGGGGCGCATCGCCCAGTCCGGGTTGCGGCCCTGCAGCATGCGCAGTGCGAACACCTTCTTGCCGCCAACTTTGGTGACTCCCAGCACCTCGACCTTTCCCGGGTCCGCGGACATGCTTGGCCCGCGCACCGTTCGGGCGACCCCGCTCACACTCTTATAGGCGTCGCGGAAGATCTCCCATGCGCGCACCAGGGGCACGCTGAAGTATTGCTGGGCGCCCGTGTCACGTGCTAGAAACATGTAGTACGGAATGCAGCCCAGCCGCACCTGCTCGCGCCACATGTCGCTCCAGACTGCCGGCGAATCGTTGATGTTTCGCATCAGCGGTGACTGGGTCCGGATCTCGGCGCCGGTCTCCTTGACGCGCGCGATGGCCGCCTTGACGGCGTCAGTGCTCAGCTCTCGCGGGTGGTTGAAGTGAGCCATGAACGCCAGGTGGATCCCAGACGCCGTGACCTGCTTGAACAGGTCCAGCACCTCGTCCGCGTCATCATCAGTCAGGAAGCGGTACGGCCAGTAGCCGAGAGCCTTGGTGCCGATGCGGATCGTGCGCAGGTTAGGGAGGCCGGCCTCCAGCAGGGGCATGATGTATCGCGCCAGGTTGCGCGTACGCATGATCATAGGGTCGCCACCCGTGAACAGCACGTCGGACACCTCAGGGTGGGCGCGTACGTACTCCACCAGCATCTCGGTCTCCCGCATGGCGAACTTGAGCTCATCCATGCCCACAAACTGCGGCCAGCGGAAGCAGAACGTACAGTAGGCATGACAGGTCTGACCGTTGCTGGGGAAGAAGAGCACCGTCTCCCGATACTTGTGCTGCATGCCGGTTAGCCGGGTGTCGCCGAGCGTGGGGACGTTGTGGTCTAGCTGGCCGGCGGGGTGCGGGTTAAGCTCCAGGCGGATCCGGTTGGCCGTCGCGTCGATCTCGCTCTTGTCCGCGCCGCGGCGCACCAGCGCGGCCATCTCCTTGTAGTGGCGCGGCAGAAGCATATCCTTTTGCGGGAAGTTCAGAATGTATATCGGGTCGTTAGGCACGTCGTCCCAGTTGATGAGTTCGTCCACTACGTAGCTGTTCGTCTTAAACGGCAACACGTTAGCGACGACCTCAATGGCGAACTGCTCCTTCTCAGAGAGCCGCTGCACCTGCGGCAGTTGGCGGAAGTTGTGAAGCGTGTAGGAACGGTACTTGGGCGACTCTTCGGAGCCCGCCTGCATGCCGGAAAGGCTCTCCCGAAGCCTGTGCATCTCCCGGAGCTTCTCTACATGATCCGGCTCCAAGTGGATATAGCCCGCTACATCGGCTGCGTCTCCGCCGCCGTTGTGCCGCTTTCCGTACTGTCTCTTGAGCGGTTCTTTCTTCCCCATCCTTCCTCCTCCTACTCCTAAGAGACCCGTCCGGTGGACTACTCGTTACACACAGAAGGGCCCGAGGCTATCCTCGGGCCTGTCGCGCCGGACTAGCCTCTCCCCAGTGCCTACGGGGTTAGCTGACGGGTTCGGCAGAAGGAGATTGCCTACTCGCCTAGGCGAGATTCACCCCAATTAGTCGGATCCCCCGTCCCCGGCATCTACAGCCGGAGTTCGGCCATTCATTCGCTATCTATCATACCATTTTCTTCGCCCTGTCAACCGTTGAAGCCTATCTGGCAGGAGACGAAAATCGTGAAATTTACTTCCGGTAATAGATATGGCTCCAGGTAGCCGAGGGCGCATTTCAACCGTCCTATATCAGGGAAGCGAGTACAGTCGCCGAATCGCCGCGGGATACGGGCAAACGAGGCCGAGAGCTCTACCGGCGCCGCCGTTTGGGCCGGCCACGGCGGCCGCCTCCCCGACGCGGCTCCTCCGGCACGATGTCCATCGTGCGCCCGTTGATCTGCGTCCCCCGCAGGGACTCCATCGCGGCCTCAGCCGCAGCATCATCCGCCATCTCGACGTATGCGAAGCCTTTAGGTCGCCCTCGACGGCCGCTCACGATCCTGACTGAGTCAACCGCACCAAACGGGGTGAACGCTGTTCTCAGGTCCGCCTCCGTCGTCTCGTGCGCTAGATTGCCTACGTATAACGACCCCAATCGGCATCCTCCTACTAGACCCTAGCCCTGCGGCGTGACCAGCCGCGGCGCCCCCAGCTCCTTGATCCCTTCATCGTGCTGGCGGTTTGCGGCTGCACCGAAGCCGGTTTCCCGCTGGCGCTCACCCTCGGCAGCCGGCGGCCTAGACCACGCTCTATCGCCTGCCACTTCGACAGGTCAGTGGCACTCACCAGCGTGATGGCCCGTCCTGACCGCCCCATCCGGCCGGTGCGACCCGCCCGGTGCGTGAAAAGCTCATGCGTCTCCGGCAGATCGTAGTTGATCACCTGCCCGATGTTCAGGATATCCAGCCCCCGCGCGGCAACATTCGTCGCCACCAGGATCGGCACGAGACCGGAACGGAACCGCTCCAGCGCCCTGTCGCGCGCCTTCTGGTCAAGGTTGCCCTGGAGCACCTCCACCTGGTAGCCCTGCGTCTGCAACCGCCGCCCCAGGTTGCGCACTCCTCTCTTGGTCCGGCCGAATACCAGCGTCGCGCCCTCCGTCGGCCCGTCCAGTAACCGCAGCAGCACCTGGAACTTGTCCTCCCCGTACGCCTCGACAACGAAGTGGTCGATTTCCGGATCCGAGCCGTCACCTTCCTCCGCGGCCAGCACTTCCGGGTCAGAGAGGTGCTTGGCCGCTATCTTCTCCACCCAAGGCGGTATCGTCGCCGAGAACAGCGCCGTCTGCCGGCTCCGTGGCGTCATCGCCAGTATGCGCTCCACATCTGGAGCAAACCCCTGGTCCAGCATCTCGTCCGCCTCATCCAATACCAGCATCCGCAACCGCTCAATCCGTAGCGTCCTCCGCCTTAGGTGGTCCAGCACCCTGCCCGGCGTGCCCACAACCACCTGCGCGCCGTCGGCCAGCGCTGTCTCTTGCGGCCCGAAGGGGCGGCCGCCGTAGATCAACGCTACCTTGATCCTTGCCCCCTTGGCCAGAGCTGTGAGCACCTGGCTCACCTGCCGCGCCAGCTCGCGCGTCGGCGTCAGCACCAGCGCCTGAACCTGCCGTTGTTGCTCATCGCAACGCTCCATCAGAGGCAGGCCGAAGGCCAGGGTCTTGCCGGAGCCAGTCTGGGCCTGGCCTATAACATCACGCCCGGCCAGCAACAGAGGGATCGAGCGCTCCTGAATAGCCGTTGGCGTATCGATCTTCATCCGGGACAACGCCTCACGGCTGGAAGCACGTAGTTGAAAGCTATGGAAAGATGGCAAAGATGGCGGTCCTTTCGCAGATCGGGGACAGGGGAAGCTGGAGGCTGGGAGTTGATTCGGCGGCATTCGTAGCAATCTTAGCTTTAGTGTACGCCCGTCTCGCGTCCGGCGCAAACCCAAACACGCAGCTTCCGAACGACGATCCAAGCGTCCCGCGCAGCGGGCTCAGCCTTGCCGACGCTGAGCCTGCGCAACCACACGCCATACGTGCGGGTCCGAGCGCAGAAACCGCAGGACCTGGCTTGTGGTGAGCCCGATGGCTCGAGCCGCCTTCGCATAGCTGCCTTCCGCAGACTCGAGAGCGTCAAGCACCGTCGCCGCGATGATAGGATAGCCCTGGTTGCGGCGGTTCACGGACAGGCTACCCTTCGCGCCTCGCTGCGCCAGGAACTCGGGCGGCAGAGGCGGCGCCTCCAGATCGAACGGTGCCCTCAGCTCCAACGCCATGCGCTCACGGAGCCGCCGCAGGGCGCGGCTGCGATTGCCCTCCGGCGAGCGCAACTCTTCCGCGTGCGACGTGAGACCGCTGGGCCGATGGTGCAGACGGATGGCGGTCTCCACTTTGTTCCGCCGCTGGCCGCCGGGGCCGCCGGCGGCCATGATGACGAGAGGACCCCGAGAGTTCATTTCAACCTCCCCTGTCCCGGGCGTTCGCGGGTCAGCGCCAGGACCATGCCCATGCCCAACGCCAGGGCCACGGTCGACGACCCGCCGTAGGAGATGAACGGCAGGGTCATGCCCTTGGGCGGCATCAGGTGGATGGTGGAGGCCATGTTGATGATGGCCTGGACGGCGAACTGGACCAACAGTCCGGTCACCGCCAGCAGGACGAACAGGTCGCCCGACTTCAGCACCCGGGAGAACCCGCGCAGGACGACGAAAACGAACAGCGCCACCATGATCAGGCACAGCACGAGGCCGAATTCCTCGCCGGCGACGGCGAAAATGAAATCGGCGTGGGCGTCGGGCAGGAACTCCTTGACCCGGCCCTCGCCGGGACCGCGGCCGGCCCAGCCGCCGTTGTAGAAAGCCTCGAGCGCGCGGCTGACCTGATAGCTCTCGCCGCCGGCGGGGTCGAGGAAGCGGTCGACCCGGGCCTGTACGTGGCCGAAGGTGAAATACGCCCCGACGCTGGCGATCAGGAACCCGAACCCGATTCCGGCGACCAGGACCAGCGGCAGGCCGGCGACGAAGAACTGCACTCCCCATACGGCGGCAACGACCATGGTCATGCCGACGTCCGGCTGCATCAGCAACAACGCCGCGATGGCCAAGAACAGCCCGGTGGCGATGCCGTAGCCGGGGAAGCGCCCATCCAGGCGCTGTTCGGCGAACATCCACGCGGCGACGACGGCGAAACCCGGTTTGACGAGTTCCGAAGGCTGCAGGGAATAAGGGCCGACCGGAAGCCAGCGGGTGGCGCCCTTGATTTCAGGCCCGATGAACAGCGTCAGCACCATCAGCGCCATGGCCGCGGCCAGGCAC
>JADFRV010000250.1 GCA_022561095.1 Chloroflexota bacterium
CGACGCCCTCAAGGCCCAGGACGGCGCCGAGATAAAGCACACCGGCGACGGCATTATGGCCTCGTTCGCCACCGCCAGCAAGGCGCTGGCCTGCGCCACCGCCATCCAGACCGCGCTCGGCGAGCGCAACGAGACCGCTGAGGAGCCGATAAACGTACGCATAGGCCTCAACGCCGGCGAGCCCGTCGCCGAGGACGAGGACCTGTTCGGCACCGCCGTCCAGCTCGCCGCCCGCGTCTGCGCCCACGCCGATCCCGGCACGATCCTCGCCTCCAACGTGGTGCGGGAGCTCTCCGCCGGCAAGGGGTTCCTGTTCTCGGATCAGGGAGACGTCGTCCTGCGGGGGTTCGAGGACCCGGTGCGGCTGTACGAAGTACGCGGGGCCTGACTCGCTGTCTGACCGCCCCCTTGACGCCGTAGGCGCTAATAGGCTATACCTTACCCTAACCTGGACGTACGCGTTAAGGCCTGCGGAGGTCTCCCCTGATGAAGTTCGGCATATTTTACGAGCTCCAGCTCCCCCGCCCCTGGCGCCCGGACGACGAGTCTCGCATCTACCACGAGAGCCTGGACCAGATAGAGCTGGCGGACTCCCTGGGCTACGACTACGCCTGGGAGGTGGAGCACCACTTTCTTGAGGAGTACTCCCACTCTCCCGCGCCGGAGGTCTTCCTGGCCGCCGCCAGCCAGCGCACCAAGCGCATCCGGCTGGGCCACGGCATCGTCCTCGTCCCACCGCCGTTCAGCCACCCCGCTCGCGTGGCCGAGCGCATCGCCGCCCTCGATATCGTCTCCGATGGCCGCGTCGAGTTCGGCAGCGGTGAGTCCTCGTCCCGCATGGAGCTGGAGGGGTTCGGCGTGCCCCGCGAAGAGAAGCGGGCGATGTGGGAGGAGGCGATGCGCTGCATCGTCGGCATGTTCCGCGACGAGCCGTTTGAGCATCACGGCAAGTACATCGACTTCCCCAGCCGCAACGTCATCCCCAAGCCTCGCCAGAAGCCTCATCCGCCACTCTGGGTGGCCTGCTCCCAGCGTCCCACTATCCAGATGGCCGCCCGCCACGGCATGGGCGCCCTCACCTTCGACTTCGTGGACCCGGACGAGGCACGCGCCCTGGTCAACGACTACTACACCCTGATCCGCGGCGAGGAGTGTCAGCCCCTGGGCGACGCCGTCAACGCCAACCTCGCCGTCGTCGCTGCTTTCATGTGCACTCCCGACGATGACCAGGCCGAGTCGATCAGATACCAGATGAAGTTCTTCCGCCACGCCCTCCTCCACTACTACGCGCCCGACGAGAACCATCAGCCCGGCGTCTCCGACGTTTGGGCGGAGTACAACCGCGCCCCCCACCCCTTCCTCCAGGCGATGGGCAGCCAAGGCTGCATCGGCTCCCCACAGTTCCTGCGCCAGAAGCTCCGCGCCTACGAAGAGGCGGGCGTCGACCAGGTGGTGTTCCTGGCCCAAGCCGGTCAGATCAAGCACGAGCAGATCATGCAATCGCTGGCGCTGTTCGCCCGCGAGGTGATGCCGGAGTTCCAGGAGCGGGAGGAGCAGCACCAGGAGCGCAAGCGGGCGCTGCTCAGCCAGCCCGTCGCTTGACACCCCAGCTAGCCGCCGAATAGACTAGCGTAACCGCACACGCCGCCTCGCTTCCCTTGGGAGGGCGCTATGGGCTTCTTGAGCTTCTTCGGGTCGTCGCCATTAGCCATTGCCCTTACGGCTATCCTCGTCCTCGTCATCGCTGCCGTAATCTTCGCCGGCGTGAACGCCATCCTCTCCTTCAGCGGCGGCCCCAGCCCCTGTACGCCTGGCGGTGGCCCCATCACCGTCAATGCTACCAACGCCGGCGGGTTCCAGCAGAAGTGGGATGGCTTCGACGCCGTATTGGACGGCGGGTCACCCTCATCCGCGAGCTTCGACGAGAGCGAGGTGACCTCTCGCGCCGACCAGTACATCAGCGACGAGACAGACGTCGATTGCGGCGGCAGCTGCCTCGGCTGCGACGTCGGTGCGAACTGCAACGTCGCCCAGGACTGTCTGAGTCAATTTTGTGGAACCGAAGGCTGCACAGCGGTCGACTTCTGCGCCAACGGTCTACAAGATGGCAACGAGACCGACATCGATTGTGGCGGTGGCACCTGCGCCCTTTGCAACCCGGGGCGCGACTGTGGGGCGGCGAGCGATTGCGGCAGCGCCGTTTGCGATACCGCCGGCACCGACAAATGTATCGCCGGGAACTGCAGCGACAGCGTCGTGAACGGCAGCGAAACCGACGTCGACTGCGGCGGCTCGTGCTCCGGATGCGGCGAAGCGGACGCCTGCCTCGCCGACACCGATTGTCGCAGCGACGTGTGCCAGGGCAACGCCTGTG
>JADFRV010000092.1 GCA_022561095.1 Chloroflexota bacterium
GTCCGCGGCGACGTCGCGGTCAAGAAACCGGGCGTGCGGCCGGCGCGGCCATCGGCGCTGTCGTCTGACTAACGGCCACGCTCGGGCGAAGCCCAGACTTGATTAACGAACTGAGCAGCGACTAAAATAGCCGCAGCGCCCACGTGGGCGAGAGACGGACGAATGGCGTACATCATCACGGAACCCTGCATCGGCACCAAGGACCAGAGCTGCGTCGACGTCTGCCCCGTCGATTGCATCCACGGCAGCGCAGACGACGAGCAGTACTACATCGACCCAGACACCTGCATCGATTGCGCCGCCTGCGAGCCCGTCTGCCCGGTGAACGCCATCTACTTCGAGGATGACGTCCCCGATGAGTGGCAGAGCTACATCCAGAAGAACAGTGAGTGGTTCAAGACGCACGAGACGAGCGGCGCCTTCCGCCCCAGCAGCGAGCGTCACTAAGAAGACGCAGCACCCCCAAGCTTGCATCTCGTGATATAATCCGTTAGAGTTTTCTGCGTCTACCTATAGGCGCTGTCGATAGCTCCATCCTGGAGCGCACGTTTATGGACTTCGGTCAAGTAGAAGCGTTCGTCCAAGTATCCGCGCACAACAGCTTCAGCCGAGCGGCGGAGGTGCTGCAGCTTACCCAACCCTCGATAACCGCCCGCATCCAGTCGCTTGAGCGCGAGGTAGGGGAGGAGCTGTTCGAACGCGGCGGCCGCGGCGTACGTATGACCGACGCCGGTCTCGCCTTCCTTCCCTATGCTGAGCGGATCCTGCGGACTCTGGTGGAAGGGCGCGACGCCATCGACGAGGTGCGAGACGTTCAGCTAGGCTCGCTCCAGCTCGGCTCCGCTCTTACCGTCTCAACCTACGTCCTCCCGCGAATCCTCCACGCCTTCCGCAGCCAGTATAGCGGCGTTGACGTGTCCATACGCACCGGCCGCTCCGAACAGGTGCTGGCGATGCTGCAGGCGGACGAGGTCCATGTAGGAATCGTCCGCTCCCTGACTCACCCGGACGTAGAGACCGTCCACCTGTACGATGACGAGATCGTGCTCAGCGTCAACCCGGGACACCCGTTCACGGCCAGCGGCACGGCCACGGTGGAGGACGCCGCCAGCGAGCCCATCGTCCTGTTCGACCGGGGCTCATCCTACTTCGGCCTGATCCACGGCTTCTTCCGCCAGGCAGGGGTTGTCCCCAACGTGGCCATGGAGCTGGACTCCCTGGAGGCGACCAAACGCATGGTGGAGGAGGGGCTGGGGGTGGCGCTGGTTCCGCTGGTGACTATCGAGCGGGAGCTGGAGACGGGGATGTTGGTGAAGATAGAGATTGTAGACGCGCCGCCGCTGAAGCGGCCTATCTCCCTTATCTACAAGAAGCACCGCAAGCGCCCCCGCACCGTGCAGGCGTTCATAGATACGTTAGCGGAGATGTACGCCCTCAGTCTGCCCGTGGCCTGATATCCGTCACGGAGGCCCCGCGCCTAACTTTACCTAGCCCCCGCGCGTTTTCCTTTTTGAGACTGGGTGGAGCCACGGATGTATCAGCGGGTAAACTTGAGAGTCCATCGTCGTGACGATCCTTCCTGAGCCAACCGCCATAGCGCGAAGAAGTCCACTCATCGGATAACGCCATGGTCACAGCCCGCACTATGCTTCTGGTCAGCGTAGACCTCTATTGCACGCAGGAGGGGAAAGGCTTACCGCTCATCGTGCATCACGGCGGGCCGGGCCTGGACCAGACAGTCATCGCTCCCCACCTGAGTGCGCTGGCCCAGCACCTGCAGCTCTCCTGTTATGACCACCGGGGCAGTGGCCGTTCCGCCGTCCCCCGGGGGCCGGACCCCTATAAGATCGATCGGTTCGTCGGCGATTTAGACGCCTTGACGAAAGCGCTGGAGGTGAGGCCGTTCGCCCTTTTGGGGCACAGCTTCGGCGGTATCGTCGCCCTTCATTTCGCCCTCGCTCACCCCGAACTCCTCACTCACCTGATACTGGTCTGCGCCCCCGCCAGCCATGACTTCATCCGGGACGTGGAGGAGGCGCTGCCAAGCCAGCTGGAGCAGGAGGCGCTCGCCGAGCTGAGCTCGTTCCAGGAGAGCGAGCCGTCCGACCATATTATGCGAAGAAGCCTGGAGCTGCTGGCGCCTATCTACTTCCACGACCCAGCGCGAGTATCGGAGCTGGGATTGGATTCGGTGCAGTTCTCGCCGGAGACGCAAGCGGTCTGGGAAAGCTTAGAGGGTTTCGACCTGCGGCCCCGGCTGAGCGAGATTCAGGTGCCTACCCTGGTGATAGCGGGAGCCAGCGACCTCAGCGTTACTCCAGAGCGGGCCCGCGAGACGGCGGACGCACTGCCCCACGGCAAACTCCTGGTGATCGAGAACAGCGGCCATTACCCCTTTATTGAGCAGCCGGAGGCGTTCCTTTCCGGCGTGCTGCGCTTCCTGGGGATGAAGGTCAAGAAGAAGGGGCTGTTCAGGCGTCGCTCTTCATGAGCGCGGCCAGGAGGGCCGCAGCCTGCGGGCGAGCGTCGCCCGGAGCGACTGGCTAGGAGAGGCCTGCCTTCTCCCGCAGGCGCTTCAGGATCTCAACATTGCGCTGGTCCGGACCCTGATTATCGAAGCCCGGCGTCTCCAGCAGGAAGGGCACGTCTCTGAACGCCGGATGAGACATGATGTTCTGGAAACCGTCCAACCCGATGTGTCCCTCACCAATGTTCTCGTGCCGGTCCACGCCTCCTGCCAGCGGGCACTTGGAGTCGTTGGCGTGGACGGCCACCAGCCGGTCTAAGCCCACCTCGGCCTCGAACTCCGACATCGCCGCCACAAGGCCGTCCTTCGTCTTCAAGTCGTAGCCAGCGGCGAAGGTGTGCTGCGTATCCAGGCAGACCTTCACCCGCGGGTTGCCCACCTCGCGGATGATCCTGCCCAGCTCTTCGAACTTGGAGCCGATAGCGCCGCCCATGCCAGCGCTGTTCTCCAGTATGAGCCAGGTGTCCTCCGGCGTCGCGTCAACGATCTTGCGGACGGACTCCACGACCTGGCGAAACACTTGCTCATAGCCGGCACCGCGGTGGCTGCCGATATGGAAGATGACGCCCTTTACGCCCAGCAGATGGCAAACGTTCATATCGTGCACAAGGGCGTCCAGGGACTTCGCCAGGTTCTCCTCCTTATCGGTCGCCAAGTTCACCAGGTAGACGCCGTGAATGAACGCGGGCCCGATTCCCTTCTCTGCCGCGCCCGCCTTGTACGCCTCCACCTCCTCCGGTCGGTACTCCTTGCGCCGCCAGGCCTGGGGAGCGCCGCTGAATATCTGGATCGTCTCCGCGCCGATATCCTCCGCGCGGCCGATCGCCTTGTCCACGCCGCCGCTGGCCTTGACGTGCGCTCCAACTTTCATCGATCCCCCCATCTAGGGTAAGCCAAGAGAACCCTGGCCCACGATAGGATTACTTTACCTTCCACGGCCTTCACCAACTCCTCATTGGTCATCTCGCCGCCCACGACTACAACCGCCTCGCCCGAGGCCAGATCGACCTCCACCCTGTCCACACCCGCGAGCCCCTCCAGGGCACGCCTCACGCGGCCCGCTCAGACATCGCACACCATCCCGTCCACCTGGAGAGTCACCGTCCGCTCTCCGTACTCGGCGGGACGCTCACCCGCCAGTCGCGCCTGAGGGCGCTCGAACAGCTTCCGAAGCATGATACGCATCTACTACCCCAGAAGCCTCTCCGCTTCCCGGGTTATTTCAGCGCGGAAGTCAGGGTGGGCGACGTCGATGAGCTCACGCGCCCGCTGGCGGTGACTCTTCCCCATCAGCCGTGCGATCCCATGCTCCGTCACCACCGTGTCAGCGAAGAAGCGAGGGATGGTCACGATGGACCCGGCTTCATGCTGAGCAACGATACGGGAGACCCCGCCCTCCAGCGCCGTAGAGGGCAGAAGAGTGATTCCCCGGCCGCCCTTGGATAGCACGCCGCCGAGGTGAGCCTCCGGCTGGCCGCCGGTGCCGTTGATCATCCGGGGGCCGAACACGCTCTCCGAGTTGATTTGGCCGATGAGGTCTATGGACAGGGCGTTGTTCATGGCGTAGAAGTTATCGTTCTGGGCGAGGGTACGCACGTCCAGCAGGTACTCTGGATCGTACACCTCGAAGGCCGGGTTTTCGGCGATTATCTCCAGGTCTTCCTCGTCGGAGCCGGACCAGGCGACGGCCACCGCCTTACCCTGGTGCAGCGTCTTACGGCTGCCGTTGATGACACCCGCCTGCACCAGCTTGGCCAGCCCCGGCGCCGCCATCTCCGTATGTATTCCCAGGTCTGATTTGTCATCGAAGGCGCCGGCGCGGACCAGGTACATGCTGGGCTCGCCGACCCCGATCTGGATGGTAGCGCCGTCCGGCACCAGCTCGCGCACGTAGCCGGCGATCGTTTGCGCCGCCGGCGGCGGCGCCGCCAGGCCGACGACGCGACGCACCTGCTCCGGCGGCACCCGCGTCATCACCGGCCCGATGAGGATGAGCCGTTCCAAGTCTTTGAGCTCATCCACGATCGACTCGTACTCCGCCCGCAGCGTCTCATCCTCAACGCGGCTGAGCCACGCCTTCACCATCTCCCGCGTGATCTGAAGCGGCGGCACCTCCACGAAGTGCTCGAACTCCGTCACGTGCACGCGGTTGTCGCCGCACACCGTACGCAGCCCGGCATCGACCTCGGCGATGGTCTTGCGCGAGCGCCGGACGTAGCCGCGCTTGTTCCAGTTGTGCGCCCCGAAGCTGACGTAGCCCTCGTCATCCGGGGGCGTCACGGCGGTTATGAACACGTCAGGCCGGCGGGCCTCCGGGCGGCCTTCGTCCAGGGGCTTGTGGGCCAGCGAGAAGAGGTTGGGCTGGTACGTCGCCCGGCCCTCGTCCATCACCGGCCGCGCGAAGTCGCCGATGAACACCTCGAACTCCAGGCGGAACACCTCCTGCCAGGCGGCCTGAAGCCAGCCCGGGTCGCTTAGGGGGGCGGAGAGGCGCAGGTCTATAGCGCCCGCCTCCTGGCAGTGGCGGAACAGCGCACGCGGCAACACCCGCGGGCCAGCGATAGGTATCACCACCAAGTCGTCCTCACTGACGACCTTGACGGCTTCCTCCGCCGAGGTCAGCCTGCGCTTGTACTCTTCTCGCCACTCCATACACGCCTCCGACCGTGAATCGCGTCTATTATTGCCAACCCGCCGCAAAGTAACAAGGGCGGCGCCGGCTGGCCGTCCGCCGACCTTCCCAGGGCAAGTGGGGGAGAGTAGAATGAAAGTAACCGGTCACCGCCCCACCTTCGATAGCGAGATGTTCTTATGCCTAACAAACTCGAGCGCGACATCGAAGAGGTTCTGGCCCAGATCGATCGGTTTCCGCCCAAACGATCACTCTGGAGCCGCATCCGCCGCCGTGTCGCCAACGCCGTCGCCGGCGTAGGCGAGGCGATCGCCAGCATACCCAGGCCGCGCATCAGCATAGGTCAGGTCTTGCTGATAGCGATCGCGGTTATCGTCGTCGCCTACTTTGGCTTTCGCGACTCCGGCATCGGCAGCGTACTGATCTTCGGCGGCATCCTGGCGTTCATCGCTGCGTTTATCTTCTCCCTACGCCGACAGTCCGCCTCTCGCATGCCGGAGAAGCGCTGGCGCGGCCAGCCGATGGATCTGGACGATCCGGGCGACTCCTGGTGGAAGCGCTGGCGCTCCCGTCGTTAGACGTTCACCTATCTTGAGACTCTTCACAGCAGCCGGCCTCGCCGGATTCGTCCTCCTTGCCGCCTGCAACGGCGGCTCGACGCCCCCAACGCCTACACCGTCACCCACCATCGCTCCCACCGCTACACCGGCCCCCACGCCATCACCGCCTGCGCACGGCAGCTCAGAGCTCGGCCCGGTCACGTTCGACCCCGCTCGCGCCTTCGCTCACGTGGAGGCGCTAGCCCTGGACATCGGCCCGCGGCCCGCAGGCTCGGGTGCGGAGGACAAGGCGGCGCGCTACCTACGCGACCAGCTCCAGGGTTTCGGCTACGAGATCGAGCTGCAGCCGTTCTCGTTCGATGTCTTCGTTGACGCCGGCAGCGGCCTGGAGGTACTATCGCCCCGGGCACCCTCGCCCGCGGTGTTCCCGTTCGACCCCAGCGCGAACGGCGTCGTGGAAGGTGAGTTAGTGGGCGCCGGCATCGGAAGGCCGGGCGACTTCCCCACTGACACCGTCGGCAAGATCGCCCTCATCCAGCGGGGTACGCTGCGTTTCTCAGAGAAAGTGGCCAACGCGGCCGCCGCCGGCGCCGTTGGCGCCGTCATCTACAACAACGAGCCACCCCTGTTCGGTGGCGACCTCTCCGACCCCTCCGCGATCCCCGCCGTGGCGATGTCTCAGGAGGACGGCGAGGCGCTCCTGGCAAAGACGCAGTCCGGGCCGGTATCCGTTCGTCTGACGGTGCTGACGGTGAGCGGCCCCCAGGACTCCCAGAACGTGATAGCCCGGCCGCCGGACGGCGAATGCCGGGTGGTGGCCGGGGGCCATTACGACTCGGTGCCTGGAGGCCCCGGCGCCAACGACAACGCCTCCGGCACCGCCACGGTGGTGGAGATGGCGCGCGTCCTGGCTGCTGACGGGGAGTTCGACGATGTGTGCTTCGTGCTGTTCGGCGCCGAGGAGGCCGGCCTCATCGGCAGCAGCCGTTTCGTCGATAGGTTGACGGCGGCCGAGAGCGAGACGCTGGAGGCGATGCTCAACTTCGACATGGTGGGCGTGGGCACGAATTGGCTGCTGGGCGGCTCCCTCAGCATCACCGACATCGCTGTGGCGGAGGCTGAGGAGCGCGGCCTAGACTACATCCGCAGCTCGTCCGGCATATCGGGGAGCGACCACGCCACCTTCCTCGCCGCCGACGTCCCAGCGATCTTCCTCCACAGCTTCTTCGATGTCGTCGCCGACGACCCACGCTACCATACGGCGGAGGACCAACCTCAACACGTGGAGCCCAGCCGCATGGGGGAGATCGGCGATGCGGGCCTGGCGGTAATCGAAGAGTTGCTGCGCGGCCGCTAGGTCGCTTGCCCCCGCGCCTCCTCTGCTGTACTATGCGCGCGACGCCCATGACCGTCCGCACGCTTCTTCTGCCGCTGTCTGCACTGGCCCTAGGCCTGCTGCTGGTGGCCGCCTGCGGCGGAGACGGCGATGGACCACCGCCTCCGGGCAACCTGACCGACCCCAGCTCCGTGCCCACAGCCACCCCCTGGACTAACCCGCCGGAGCCCATCATCCTGGGGCCTGATATCCTGACTCCCACCAGCCAGGACGAAGGAGAGGCAAACGGGGACGGGGACCAGAACGGCGATCAGGTCACGCCCGGCGAGTGCGGCGACACGTACACCGTCCAGTCCGGGGACGTCCCCTTTTCGATAGCCGAGACGTGCGGCGTGGATGTCACGGACCTCCTAGAGCTCAACGGCATCGATGACCCGACGAGCCTGCACGTGGGTCAAGAGCTGAAGATACCGCAGTAGCCTCAAGTTGCGAGCCTGAAGGGCGTATGCTAACATCGGTCGCGCGATAGACGCCCGCTATCGGACAGCGCTTCGCGTATAGTCAGTACTATGGCCATCGACGAGAAAGCCAGCGAACTACAGCGCCTCAAACAGCTCGCCCAACTGGGCGGCGGTGAGGAGCGCATAGAGGCCCAGCACAAACGCGGCAAGCTTACCGCCCGCGAGCGCCTCAACATCCTCCTGGACGACGGCACCTTCGAGGAGTTGGACTCGTTGGTGACTCACCGCAGCGTAGAGTTCGGCCTCGACAAGCAGAAGTACTACGGCGACGCCGTGGTCACAGGCTACGGCAGGGTAGACGGCCGGCTGGTGTACGTCTACTCCCAGGACTTCACCGTCTTCGGCGGCTCTCTCTCTGAGGTGGTGTCCGAGAAGATCTGCAAGGTGATGGACCTGGCGATGAAGAACGGCGCCCCCGTCATCGGCATTAACGACTCCGGCGGCGCCCGCATCCAGGAAGGCGTCGTCGCTCTTAAAGGCTACGGCGATATCTTCCTCCGCAACACGTTAGCTTCAGGGGTGGTGCCTCAGATATCAGTGATCATGGGCCCCTGCGCCGGCGGCGCCGTCTACTCCCCGGCGATCACCGATTTCATCTTTATGACCGCAGGCACCTCCCAGATGTACATCACCGGCCCGGATGTTATCCGCGCCGTCACTCAGGAGGAGGTAACACACGAGGAGCTGGGCGGAGCTCAGGTCCACTCCTCCAAGAGCGGCGTCGCCCACTTCGCCATCGAAGGCGAGGAAGATTGCCTGGCCGAGGTGCGACGCCTGCTCTCATTCCTTCCCGCCAACAACATGGAGGACCCTCCCTACGCTGAGCCCGTGGACGACCCGACCCGCAGCTGCGACGACCTCGCCTCCATCGTCCCCGCTGACCCTTCGAAGCCGTACGACGCCCATGATGTCATCTACTCAATCGTCGACGACGGCGACTTACTGGAGGTGCATCCGTTCTGGGCCACCAACATCGTCGTCGGCTTCGCCCGCATGGGCGGCAGGCCGGTGGGCATCGTGGCGAATAACCCCGTCGCCCTGGCCGGCATCCTCGACGTCGACTCCTCCCGCAAGGCCGCCCGCTTCGTCCGCTTCTGCGACGCCTTCCACGTGCCCATCGTCCCCCTGGTTGACGTG
>JADFRV010000093.1 GCA_022561095.1 Chloroflexota bacterium
ATACAGGACCTCGTCACCGCCGGCCTTCCAGTCATAGCCGACCTCTACGGCTTTCCCCGCCCGGGCCCGCCGGCCATCAACATCGCCGAGCGCGGCCGCCAGATAATCTTAGGCTACGAAGGGCTCACCTCCTGTGGCCTCGCCTCCTGCGACATCGACATCTCCCCCATCGCCGACGACGTCACCGCCCTCCACGAGCTGGCCCACCTCTGGTCCGACATCTACGACAACCGCTGGCTCGCCGAGGGCTTCGCCAATCTCATCGCCCTCAAAGCCGCTCAGCATCTCGGCCCCGGCCTCATTCAGGGCAGTACCGACCCGCCGATGCGGACCACCCTTGACCTCCGCCTGGACGAGTGGGGCGATGTTACCTACCTCATCGCCGCCACACCTGATCAGGAGGCCATTGAGGACGCCGGCTACGATAGATCGCTCCGTTTCCTCACCCTGCTGGCAGACACCGTCGGCCTGGACATCCTTCAGCGGGCCAACGCTGACCTGGCCGCGGACGCTGTACCGGCCGACAGTCGCCGCTTCCTGGACGCCCTGGAAGACGCCTCCGGCCAAGAGCTAGGCCACCTCTTCCTCGAATGGGTCTTCCCGGACTCCTTCGCTCCCGTCCTGGAGCAACGCCGCCAGGCCCGCGACCGCTTAGCCTCCCTCACCAACGCTGCACAGGCCGAGGCCCTGGACCCCGGCCCGCTCGAGGTCATCCAGGCTGATGTCACCGCCTGGCGCTTCGACGACGCCCTCGCCGCCCTGGACGATGCCGAAGCCGACCTCCAGCTCTACCTCGGGCTAAAGGGGCGACTGGCCTCCCTGCGAGAAGCTGTCCAGACCGCCGGCCTCCCCTTCCCCGGCGCCATTGACACAGCCGTCGCCGCCTGGCAATTCAGCAGCCTGGAACAGACCCTCAACGACGCCGAGGCTTTCCTCACCGCCTACCTCCGCGCTCGCGATAATCTGGACCATCCCCGCAACCTCTGGCAGCGCCTCGGCCTCTGGGGTAGCGACCCCGAAGCCTCCCTCCAAAGCGCCCGCAGCGCCTTTACCGCCGGCGACTTCATGGACGCTACGGCCGACAGCGAAAAAGCCTACGACATGATCGAGGACGCCGCTACCGCCGCCCTCATCCGCCTCCTCATCCTCCTCACCGTCCTCGCCGCCCTGGCCATCGCAGTCGCCATCGCCATCTGGTTCCGACGCAGCCGCCGGCGCTTCCCCTAACTGGTAGGCCGCTCCGCCGCCCGCTTCTCCAGCGTGTCCACCCCCCGCTGCACCGTGGCGATGAACTCGTTCAGCTCACCCTCCAGCTTCTTCAACGTCTGCAGCGCGTAAACGTCCGCCTCCCGCATCTGCTCCCGCGCCGCCTCCTGCGCATCGTCCAGGCGCGCCGCCGCCTGCGCCTCCGCCTCCCGCGAGAGCTCCAGCACCCGCTCCTGCGCCTGGGCCAGTATCTGGCGCGACCTCTCCTCCGCCGCCTTCACTACCTTCGTCTCCTTCAGCCGCTCCTCCACCTCCTCCTTCGCCCGCGTGATGATCCGCGAGGCCTCCGCCGTAGCGTCCGCCAGCACCTCATCCCGCTTCTCCATCACCTCACGAGCGTCGTACACCTCCTTCGGCACCGACACTCGCATGCGGTCGATCAGGTCCAGCAAACGCTGCCGCGGCATGACCAGGCCGCCGCCCACCGGCAGCTTGCGCGCCTCGCCCACGATCTCCTCAAGACGGTCTATGTGGTGCAGGATGTCCACAGCGGGCCTCCTCTAGGTCTTCCCGCCGAATTTCTCCCCCAACGCCTTCGCCACCGCCGCCGGCACCAGCTCCGCGACATCGTACCCCATGCCGGCCACCTCTCGGATCCGGTGACCGCTCACGAACAGGTGCTCCAGGCTGGCCATCAGATAGACCGAATCGATCTCCGGCGCCATCTTGCTGTTCATCAGCGCCATATCGAACTCCGCCTCAAAGTCGGTCACCGCCCGGATGCCGCGCACCAGCGCTTTCGCCCGCTCCTTGCGCGCGAAGTCCACTATCAGGCCGGAGAACGACTTCACCTCCGCATGCTCAATGTGCTCTATCGCCCCCGCGAACAGCTTCACCCTCTCCTCAGTGGTGAACAGACAGCCCTCCGGCGGCAGATCGTACACCGCCACCACTACCCGATCGAACAACGTCGCCGCCCTCTGCGCGATGTCCACGTGCCCCAACGTGACCGGATCGAACCTGCCGGGGTAGACCGCTGTTACCAAATCGGCACCTCCTAGCGATAGATCGAGACAGCGCTGTCACCGTGCCTCAGCGTCTTCACCTGCGATAGCCCACCCAACCGCTCCGGCCCCTCCTCCCGCGAGCTGTGCTCCAGCACCAGGACCGTCCCGCCGGCCTCCGCCAGGCCGGACTCCACCAGCCGCTCCAGCGAAGGGGCCGCTTCCTGGGCGTAGGGCGGGTCCGCCAGCACCAGCGTGTACGGCCCCGTACGGGCGTCTGCCTCCAGCCTGGCCAGCGCCCGCTCCACCGGCGCGCAGTGCACCTTCGCCAGCCCTTCGAACCGCGTCTTGGCCAGGTTCTCACGGATGGAGG
The DNA here is from genome assembly GCA_022561095.1 of Chloroflexota bacterium. Taxonomy (GTDB): domain Bacteria; phylum Chloroflexota; class Dehalococcoidia; order SM23-28-2; family RBG-16-64-32; genus JADFNQ01. The sequence goes on from JADFRV010000093.1 coordinate 2,584, forward strand.
CGCAGGTGCGTGCGTCCTTCTCCACGAAGTCGCACCACTGGCCGCCGCGGCTCAGCGCCTCGATCCCCAGCGCCCCGCTGCCCGCGTACAGGTCCAGCACACGCGTCAGCTCCACCCCCATCGACTCCAGGGCCGAGAAGATCGCCCCCCGCACCAGGTCCGAGGTCGGCCGCGTGGCCCGCGAAGGAGGCCCGGCGAGGCGGTGACCCTTGGCTCGTCCGGCGATCACCCGCATCGGAAACTAGGGCACCGTGAAGGACGCCTCATTGGAGACGTCACTTTCGTTGCCGTCTGTGTCTTCGGCAGTGATGACATAGTAGTAAGTTGTGACTGACGTCAGACCACTGTCAATAAATGTCGTCGTCGGCGCTGATACTGTCGCCACCGGGAGGGGATACGGGCCACCCAGATCCTCCCCACGGAATATCCTATACAAGGCGAGGTCGGGCTCCGTATTTTCATCCCATGTCAGTGTGATCTTATTCGCACCTGGCCCTCCCGTGGCAATCAAGTTTGCGGGCGCGGCCGGGCCCGCGACCGGCGTAGGCGTCGGCACAGGCGTAAGTGTTGGCACCGGCGTAGGCGTGGGCGTTGCCGTCGGCTCCTCCGGCCCGAACGTCAGCACGGCCGTCGGCTCGTCCACCCGCTTCGCCTTCACCTCCACCGTGAGCTCCCGGCCGAAGCGCCGGTCGCCGTCACTGATCAGGATCCGCAGCTTGAACGACCCCGCCTCCTCCGCCCGCCAGATGACGGATAGCCCAGCGGTTGCGTCCAGCTTGCCGCCGTCCGGCGCCTCCCACTGCGGCACAAGCGTATCGCCGTTCGGCCGCACCAGCGCGATCGTGCCGGTCTCGATGAGCTCGTCCACGGCGGGCCAGATGTTGGCCACATCGGTCCGCGCCGAGGCATCGGACACCGCGAGGCCGCCGAGCGCATAAGTCTGCACTATCTCCAGCTTGAACCGCACGCTGAACACGTTCTCGATGAACACAGTCCGCCTGTCCGGCCCCTGATAAGAGAATGATACGGCCGCCGCCTCGTCGCTCCAGCGCAGGGCGGTCGCCCCCTCCGATTGGGCCAGGTTCACCGCCACCACCTTCACCCCCACGTCGGTTTCGATATTCGCCGCGTCTGTTGGCTCCCGTACCTTGATCTCGCTAGCCAGGAGCATCGCCTCCAGATAGCCCAGCGTCCTAATGCTGCCGCCCTCCTCCAGCTCGCTGCTGAACGGGCTTATCACCAGCATCACCTTTCGCGGATCCACGTCCTCCACTAGCTGGTTCAGACCTTCCGTCATCGTTTCCCAGTAGTTCAGCGGGTCCGCTATCGGCAACACCTTGATAATGTCCGCCGCCTGACCCAAGACGGGCCAATCGTAGGCCTGACGCTGAGGCCCCGGAGGCGGCAGCGTCAGGCTCAACCGTCGTCCGTCCTCTCGCAACGCCCGTCCCAACTCTTGCGCGAACGCAGTGAACTCCGTTTGCAGCTCCGGGTCCACCGAAGAATACTCCAGGTCTATCCCTGCGAAGCTGCCGCCTGCGGCCAGCTGCACGATCTCCGCCACGTGCTGCTCCCGTAGCGAGTCATCGGACAGGATATCGTTCACCACCGCCGCCGAGTCCTCTGCGCTGCCCACGATGGTGGGGATAAGCAGGACGCTTTCCTCCACCTCAACCTCCGTGGCCGTCCCCTCCACCGTGCTATCGCTCAGCGGCCTGTAATCCCTGGGGCTGACGATACCGACCTTCGCGTCGGGGTGCAGCGTGCCGCCGGCCGGCAGGGAGGCCGCCGCCTGATAGGCTTGGGCCACCACCCGCAGCACCGCCAGATTGGCAGGCAGCGGCGAGAAGTCCGCCTCCGCCTGCTGCTCCCCGCTCTCCAGGCGCGCATCCGCTACCCTCTGCCAGCGGCCATCCATATAGGTGTAGAATCCCAGCCCGGTCTCGTCCTCCGGCCGGCTGCGCAGGGGCAACGCGATCGTCGCGGAGAGGTCCCCGTCCGTCTCAAACTCCACGAAATCGCTCAAGGCGACCAGCCCCGGCGGCAGCCCCGGTATCTCGCCGAACCGCGCCTCCACACCGGAGTCGCTCACAGTCGTCGTGGTGCCGCCCTCACCGCCACCGAACACGCCGGATAGAAGAATTACCAGCAGGATAACCACGGCCAGGAACACTATCGTGCCGCCTATGATGAACGGCGCTGGGTCGCGCTGGTTCCTTCGCAGCAGCCGGTCGAACGGCCCTTCCCGCCGGGGCAAGTCGCGCCGAGGCGGCCTATCTCTGGGCGGGAGATCGCGGGGTGGAAATCGTCGCATCATTACGCGCTTCGACATGCCGGCCGGCCGAACATAAGCCGCACCGGATGGTCACGCGGATTGTATCACAGCCCCTCTTCTCAGCAAAGCGATGCAACCCTTAGGCCAACCCTACTGCATACCGGCGTTGACGGTGGCATGACCGCACGCAGATGCGCCTGCGGCTGCGGCCAAGAGGTCACCGGCCAGCGATCCAGACGGTTCTACTCGGACTCGCACCGCAAGCGGTTTAACAGGTCGGGCCATGCCCTAGAGTCGTTACAGCGTCCACCAGTTAAGCGAGAGTCGCGGACACCCCCTGAACCCACTACAGGGGACACCCGATGTCCGCGCCTTTAATACGGAAGTCCACTGCTCAGGCTGCTGGTACGTAATGCCCAGCCTAGAGGGGCCGCTGCCAGTCCCTACCTACTGCCGGAGGTGTGTGCCGAACCCTTGACCGCGCCCGCCGCGATTGTGCGCCTGGGCGGGGCGGGAGTCAATGCAAGTGACCCATCTCACCAGTGGCAACCTTCTGGCGCATAACGACGAGCCCCCCGGGAAGGAGTGGCCCGGGGGCTCTAGTCGTTAATGCCAGAACTAGGTGTCTATATAGCGTCCGCTTCGGGGGACCGCCTCTTTGACCTATCGGCAGGGTACGGCCCCGTTCGTGGAGGCGAATTCGGTACCCCGCGCCGGACAAGCGCCTCTGAGGATTTAGTCTGAGGCGACGCTTTCGGATTCATGTTCCAAAACGGTTTGCCATCGGGGGTAGCGCCCCTGCCAGCCTTTTTCTTAGGAATTGTCGTCCTCCTGTTTGTGGGCCTTCCGAGCGTGAAGATCGCGTCCGTTCGCGCTGTCAAAGAACCGGGTTTGGCCGTCCTTTGTCTTGCAGCCCTCTACTGGGCAGTCGTAGCCCCGCTGGGGGAGCTCCGCCTGCTGGCGCTTAGAGGCAGCTAAGGCTAGGTCTTCTTGATGCTCCCGTGCCCTTTGCCGGTTCGCATCGGCTACGCGGCTTTCAAATGCCCTGAGACAGTCAGGTGTGATATCAACAGGAACGGCACCGGAATTGCTGCCTATGGCGTGTATAGGAACGTGGACGGCCCTCGGAACGCCGTCTTCATCCGATAGGGTTGTGAAAGAATCTCCCAGTACGGTTGTGTTGCAGATGTAGCAAAAACGTCGGCTCGTCGCCGGGGGCGCTGCTGAGTCGTTTTCCCGCTCCTTTTTGCCCCTTAGCTTCCCGGACGGATAGCGCTCCCGCGTTAGCTTCTTGCGCTTTGTCATGACGGCGGTGTCGGTTGTCATATCCTCTCCCTCATCTATCCGGGGTACACGTTCGTTTTGCCGTCGATGTAATCTCGGCGGGCTTTGTTGATGTTTGTACTGCCACCGGAGGTGCCAGGGGCGAGGTTCGCGCCCCTACCCTTAGCCGCTTTTATAGCCGCCTGCTGCTGCGCTGCGTTCTGGCCCTGCCTGGAGCCCTTACGGAACCCCTCGTCGTAGCCCTCTTGCCGTACCGACGCGCTATCCGGGGTATTCGTTTGTCTCACCCTTGTGATAAGCCTCACGTCGTTTGTTCAACGTCGCTTTATTGGCTGCGGGTGTCCGTGCTGAGCTGGCTGCGGGAGCGGCCCTCTGCGGCCCACGCTGGTGCGTGCGGAGGAACCGTTGGTAGCGATCGTAAAGTTCCACGTCTTGGCCTTCAAACCCCTCGCCGCGAGCGACCGCGTCCATCTCACCCAGCAGTTCGCGGGCCTCTTCCCTGCTGGCACCCTCGCTGACCGCTTGGACAATTTGTTGGCCCGCCATTCGCAAAGCGCCAATGGTCTGCTGGGCGGCGGCTGCCGCCTGCGCCTGTCCCTGCTGATCCATCTGGGCCTGGCTCGGCGTCCGGCCCTCGTCGTCATACAAACTGTCTGGCATTTCGTGCGTCCTCCTTTGTCCGATCTGTCCGATGTCACGGGGCCGGATGCCTCTATCAGCAAAGGGTCGGACAAACTCCTGCTATGGAGGCTGTCCGACCCCGTTCGTGATCCATTCTACCACGCCCCGAAATCGCGGAAGATGTAGAATACTCGGCGAAGGAGCGCTGGGCGTGACGGTACCAACTGGAGGTGCCGATGCTCGACACGATAGAACTCCGGGCCAGGGCCAACCTGCGAACCTGGGGCGTCTCCCTCAGCCCAAACGTTGTTCTGGTGCCTGCCAGCCCATGCGGGCGGAGGTACTGCGGTGGCAGTGTCCTGGGGGACGGTTGTATGCTCTGCGCCCGTGCTCACGGGAGGGACAGCGCCGCCGACCTGGAGCGGGCCGCGTTGGCAGGGAACGATGCGAACGGCAGGGTAAAGGCGCGTCTGCGCCATTGACAGCCCCCTGGAATTAGGGGACAATGAGGGGCAGAGGAACTTAACAACGGAATAAGCGGAGCGCCGTCACGGTGGGCCTTCCCGGCGTGACCTCCAGTGAAGCGCCCCCGGCCACATTCTGGCGGGCCATCTGAGCAATTGGGTGTCCCGGTGTGGTGTGCCCCGAGAACGTTTTGGCGGAGTTGGCTTCAGAGTTTATCTGAATCTGGCTCCGCCTTTTTGTTACCCGGAAAAGGGGAGTGAATATGCCTGAAGAGATGCTGACAGTGGGACAGGCGGCGAAGGTGATGCGCCGCCATCCTGAAACGATTCTGAACTACGAAAAGTCTGGAGTCCTACCAGTCGCCCACCGGCAGCCCGTGACTAACAACCGCCTGTGGCCCCGGAGCTTAATTGAGAGGCTCGCTGAGCAACTAAACAAGCCAATTAGCGTGTAACAAAAAAGCCGCTCGAAAGAGCGGCCTTTCTGTTCTCCGCCACCAAAGGAGAAAGAACTCATGACTAAGGATATCACATCATTCGAGTGGCCTGCCCATACGCGGGCGTGCTGCACCCCCCGGAACGCTTGGGTTTTAGTCGGCGAAATCAGCTGGCTGGTGCTCCACGGTGAAGCCCATCCCCGCACCCTGGCGTGGTCGATTGACCATTACCTGGCGGCGGTACGGTTGGCGAAGGTGCCGCGATGACGAGATTACCAAAAAGTCGCATCCCCAGAACCCCCCTGTTGTATCCCGAAGCCGCTTTAAAACCATTGACAATGGTTGCGAACTATGTAAGTATGCCGCCGGGAAAAATCAAATTAGCGCGTCTAGGAGTCAAATGCTATGAAAGGTGGACAATTGCGAATAACCAAGCCTGCGGACAAACTTCTCAGATAGGAGGGAAAAGCTATGACAAATCAACAATTGCGGGTGACCGAACTGGAGGACAGGCTTCTCCGAGTGTCCGAGGCTGCCGCGTTGCTCCGCCTCTCCGATGGGTCCGTGCGGGACTGGATGACCCGCGGCTATCTGCGAGTTGTGCGGTTGCCGTCGGGGCAGAAACGGATTTCTCAGTCCCAGATCGAGGCCATCCTGAGAGGAGAGCACAAGAGCGGATAGATAGCAGAAACCGCCCCGAAGGGCGGTCTTGCCAAAGCACCGACCAAAGGTGAACTTCATGTTTAGCATACAACACCCCGATAAATCCCGCAGCTCTGAACCCCCCTGCTGTACCCCTGATGCCGCAAACGCCTGGCTTCAATGCGTCGCTGAATTAGCACTCGCCGGTGACGGCGACGCCAGACGCGCACTCCCCGGAGCCGCCCAGCATTTCCTAGACGCGCTCCGTCAGATCGGTGTGCCACGATGAACACCCCCATGCTGGACGCCGCCATGATGGTGTTGGAGCCGGG